>JASJDR010000155.1 GCA_030065615.1 Xenococcus sp. MO_188.B8
TAGCCTCAAAATTAAGTGGAAGAATTCGATTTCTTCTTTAAGCTTGTCTATCTTTGACATCTTGATCAAACATCATTAACCATTAATATCTAGATTTGAACTAAGTTATTGCTGTAATGCTAGGTCTGATTAAAATTGAAGAGTAATAATAACGGTTCTGAGCAGAAAGAAATCCTGGGTTTCCTAACGTCAACCTAGCCTACAAGATCTGTGATCGAACTATGTCAGTTGTTAAGCTATTTTATAAACAGCGCTCTGTCGAATATTATGTATTTCCAAGCTCTTTCCAAAATCAATTTACTCTCTTAGCAATTTCCTCAAACCATTGCTTGACTTCATCGTAACCAGCTCTTTCTTTTAAGCGATCTATTGTCATTTTGTCAGCCGCATCCTCATTGAGCCAATGCTTTATCGACCTTCGCTGAATTTTTCCTTGTCCATTTAATGCCGACTTAATTTGATTTTCAACATCGCAATCGTCCGTGAGAGTAAACGTAAAATTTTGATTGAGTAAGGGATAAAAAACTTCATTAATCGCATCCATATGAATATAGTTCTCCATTTCTCTCTTTTGCGTTAAGAACGCCAATGAATTATCACCTCTTGCGTTTACTTTATCGCATGCATCCTGATATTTATACGAGCCATTATTAGGATTAGGTTCATCTCGATCATAAATATGAATCTCTGGTAGTCGCAGATTCTTGAGATAGTGATGGTTTACCCATTCTTGAAGGGTACTTCCGCCAAGAACTACCATAGCTACTCGTGGATCAGCAAAAATATCAATAGTTGATGGACGATCCGACCTAAATAAAGCATATTCTGGTAAATATTTAAACAACTGTTTCCAGATTGTTTTTGCGTCTTCCTTTTCTAGCGGTATCTCCACAGTTTGAAGTTTTAAATCATCACACTTATTCCAGATAGCTCTCCTTAAGGCTACATTTGAACGCATATCAACATAGTTGTCTATGCTCATCTTTCCTGCTATTTTTTTTAGTTCGGGGTTCTTTTTAGTGAGAAGCCCTTCAACTATATTAGCCGTTGGATGATTTGCTATTGCAAATATCTTAGGTTTCTTTAGCGAACCTTCCGAATAATTATAGACTTTATGAATTTCTAAATTATCATCCGAATTCAAAAGAAATTCTTCTTTAAGGGATGTCTTGGAGGTCGCATCAATAGTGATTTCTTCTGGAACATCAGTAAAAATGCAGCCAATACGAACTTCACATGAATTGCCTGCATGCACGCATACATCGCTTGAGTCAATTTTCCCCAAAGGATGGTCAAAAAAAATTGCCAAAGCATCAAAAATTGAGGATTTTCCTGCATCATTTTTCCCAACAAACGCAGTTAATTGGTCTACAGGAATACGATGGTCGCTATTATAGCCCCTGAAATTTTTCAGATTAATTTCCTTGAGGAACATTTTTATTTTGTAGTCTTTACTAAGATGATATCTAGAGTATTTCTGGATATTACTCGACATTGCTCCTTCCTAACATGATCTTTATTAAATCCTGAATAGTAAATTTACGTATCTTATGTTCCTTGAGATTGACTTCGCTTATACTTCTTCCTCTAATCCTCCTAATTCCATTAATGTTTAAGATAATATCTCGCCCAAGAGTTTTAAATACATTATTCTGCTCTGATAATTGTCCCACTGTTCCCTAATAAAATCGCTGCGGCATCTTCTAACTTGCCAATTCCTGCCATACCTTTAGTAGCCTCAACAAAACGACAAACTGCTTCTACCTTGGGTTGCATTGAACCAGGAGCAAAGCTATGGTTGCGTAACTGCTGTGGCGTTGACGCCTGTATTGGTTGAGCTTCTGGAGTATTCCAGTCAGTGTAAACCGCATCAACATCAGTCAATAGTAGTAACGCATCGGCTTGTAACTCTATTGCCAGTAATGCCGTCGCTAAATCTTTATCGATCACTGCTTCCACACCACGGATACTTCCTGCGGGAGTCACCACAACTGGGATACCACCACCGCCAGCACAGACGACTAAGGCTCCGACTTCTACCAATAATCGAATGGTCGGCAATTCTAAGATCCGCTTCGGTTCAGGAGAAGGGACAACCCGACGATAAACATTGCCATCAGGAGCAACTGCCCAACCTCTTTCCTGGGCTAACAGTTTCGCCTCTGTCTCAGAATAAACTGAACCAATAGGTTTAGTTGGTTGAGCTAAGGCAGGATCGCGCGGATCTACTTCAATTTGGGTCAGAAGAGTAACTATTTGCCTTTCTGGTAGTTGATTGCACAGTTCTTGTTCGATTAAATAACCGATCTCCCCTTCTGTCTCCGCATCTAACACATCTAGGGGATAGGGAGTAACTTGCTTATAGGCTTCAGCTTGCATTGCCAGTAGTCCTACTTGGGGTCCATTACCGTGGGTAACTACTACCTGATGTTCTCTAGCAACTTCCGCGAGCGCTTTTGCTGCTAGCTTAATATTTTGTCTTTGTATCTCTACTTCTGGAGGCTGACCGCGTCTAATGAGGGCATTGCCTCCCAAGGCAATAACTACAAGCATAATTTTCTATTCTCCCAAGTTTTTACGCCAGAGAAATTTTTCTATTTGCTCAGAGAGACTGGGTTTACCCATCTCAGCAAATTCGTAACGGGCGCGGATTACTGGCTTGTTCAATTTGAGCAAAGCATTAAGATTACTGGGAGTAGCAGCGACCACAACATCAGCATTCGCATTGTTAATCGTTTCTTCCAATGCTTTGAGTTGGGCAGGAAAATAACCCATCGCCGGTAAGATTGCCCCGATATGGGGATAGCGGGCATAAACTTCGGCGATTTCGGGAACAGCATAAGCCCGCGGATCGACGATCGCTGCTGCCTGGGCGCGGGTGGCAGCTACATAGCCTGCACCATAGGGCATCCCGCCATGGGTGGTCGTAGGACCATCCTCGACTACTAAAACTCGGCGATCGCGTACTGCTTCGGGATTGTCCAATTGAATTGGCGAAGCACCTCGCACAATCACTGCTTGAGGATTAACTCTCTTCACTGTATCGCTAACTCTCTGGACATCAGCGTCAGCAGCCGAATCCACCTTCGCCACGATCACAATATCTGCCATCCGTAATACTAATTCCCCTGGATGGTGAGTTGTTTCATCTCCAGGACGTAAAGGATCGACTAAGACCAGATGAAGATTGGTTTTAATAAAGGGAAAGTCATTGTTGCCGCCATCCCAGAGAATAATATCGGCTTCTTGTTCTGCTTTGTTGACAATCAATCCATAATCAACTCCGGCATAAACTATGTTCCCCACTTCCAGATGAGGTTCATATTCTTCCCGTTCCTCGATTGTACATGCGGCCAGATCTAAATCTGCTTTACTGGCAAATCTTTGTACTACTTGCTTCTCTAGATCTCCGTAGGGCATGGGATGACGAATAACTGCTACCCGTAAACCTTTTTGTCGCAGTAATTTTGAAAGCCAACGGGTAGTTTGGGACTTCCCGCAACCAGTCCGTACCGCAGACACAGCAATCACAGGTACTTGGGCTGACAGCATAGTTCGTTCTGGCCCTAAAAGTAAGAAATCGGCTCCTGCTACCATTGCCCGCGATGCCAAATGCATTACTTCAGCGTGAGTCAGATCGCTATAGGCAAATACTACCGAATCTATTTGCTCTCGGCGACATAGAGATTCTAATTCTGTTTCAGCAACGATAGGAATACCTTCGGGATACAGAGAACCTGCAATAATAGCTGGATAGCGACGGTTGGCAATACCTGAAATTTGCGCTGCGGTAAAGGCTACGACTTCTACTTCTTGGTCATGGCGGTATACCTGATTAAAATTATGAAAATCTCGACCAGCTGCCCCCATAATAATAATTCTAGTAGGCGATCGCTTTTGACCCTTCATCCAATTACTCCCGTATTTAATCAGCAACTCCCATACTCAAACTAACGAAAATATTTGAAGAACTTGTGAAGAATCTTTAGCGCTCGTCTCTGTTAATCAATTACAATTCAAAACTTCTGGTCAGAGAGACCCCGCCATCTCCATTCGAAGGTAAATAAGACGACGGAATCAGCTCCTCGGCTTCCTCTGACTTCGTGAAGTAGACGTGGCTATATTGCCATAAAATCATTAATTAAATCCTCTATATTGCGCCTATAAACCAGATCGCTGTAATTCTCCCATTGTTCTTGTGACCAATTATCGTTTTGCATCGTAGCTTCTTGAATTATTTCCATAAAAGGACGACGCAATTGTTCATATTTTCTATAGTGATGATCAATTATTTCTTGATTATCTAAATCATCGTTATGAATAATATCGGCGATCGCAGTACCAATTATTGCTGCATCTTCTAAACCCTGATTAGCTCCTTGAGCAACAAAAGGAGGCATGCCATGAGCAGCATCTCCTGCTAATACTAATCTTCCATGACTCCAAATGGGTTGGGAAGTAATGGGAATATTTACGGGATGAATATAATAGGGACGACGCATTACTTTTTCGGGATTTGACAAATTAATCAACTGGGAAATAACAGCAGGAAACCCAGCAGCGGTTAAAATCTTAGCGGCTAAAGTAATAATTTCCTCAGCAGATTTATGTTGTAATAAATCTAAGCTTAAAGGAGCATGCAATAAAAAACCAAGAGTATTTTCTGCTCTGCGAATTAGAATCAACCGAGGTTGCTCTAAATTATCAACATTGGACGGACAGGAATTATTGTATAAAGTAATTATTCTTTCATCTCGAAAATATTTATGTTCTAATTCTTGAATAATCCCTTGAGATACATTATCAATTTTCAGGCAACTGATCGCTGCAAAACCAGAATATTGCGGTTTTGCCCATGGGCTTAAATCTGAATTACGATACAGTACTTGTTTAATTGTAGAATTAATGCCATCTGCTGCGACAACTAACTTAGCTTGAAATTGCTGGGAAAAATTATTAGCAGTTGCTGATTTTATATCGGTTAAGTTATCTGGAGCATTATTCTTATTGGGTGCTGTTTTGGGCGTTTCCCCATGGGCAAAAGTATTACTCAAGCTTTTATCATGATTCGTAATGCATTCTACTTGTATTGACGCATCTTGTTCCCTAATATCAACACAACGATGATTGACTCTGACCATTTCTGGAGGAAGTAAGCTCCTTAGATTTGTTTGCAATTGATACCAAGGAATTGAAACTCGACCTTCATCATAAATGTTAAACCAAGTATCAAAATCTAAAGAAATTGAACGGGTAATTTCCCCCTGTAAATTTTTGCGATTCCAGAATCTTTTCTGCAGCGCTTTTTGCTCTTTGCCGTCACTATTTTGCTCCCAATTTTGGCTAAACTCTAAACCTACCTGCTTAACTTTCTGATAGGCTTGTTCATCTATGTATCTAAGTGCTTTTAACCCATTGGGTAAAAGATCAACTACTTGACCAACTCGACGAAAACTACGAGCTTGATCGATTACCAGTATATTTTTTATCCCACGTTGACGTAACGAGATTGCGGTTGCTAATCCTACTGGGCCAGCACCAACAATCAACACATCATAGACTTGTTCTAGATTCATCACATCATTAAAAAAAGTATACCCTTACATAATAGAGATATAAATATTTATTATGATACTTATGACTCAGTAAAAGAATCAAGAGAAGATTGTTCACGAATAATAGTTACCAAAGAGGGAATGTTTCCCACCTGAGAAATGCGGTCACGCATCTATTCAAAAAAACTGATTTCCAACTTGGGAGTCGTGACCACAAGAGACCTAGAGCGTCGATTCAGTATTTATAAATTACTAGTTAGGTGAGAGGGGGGAGTGTGGGAAGAAGGTAGAGAGTGTGGGGAGTTAAGTTTTTTGTGTTCTCATTTTCCCCTTTGTCTTCGCACACTAACCGATCTTGGTGCGCGTTCCCTCTCTTGGTGCGCGTCTCTTGGTCAGCATTCCCTTGCCCAGAACACGGAGCTGGGTAAACGTCTTACGCCGACGCGGGGTCTGACCGCTATCTCTCTTTTGCTTCCCTATCCCTCTCAATTAATGATTGCTCTTGATTACTGAATCGGTGTCCTAGAAAATGTCCCATGCTTTTGTTCTTTCAAGAGCGCAGGCGATTAATTTTCAGGCTTGTTTTTTTCGGGCTTCAAATCAATAACCGATTTAGCTTTTTTTTCTAGAAAAGGAGTAGGATTTAATCGCTGTTCCCAGGCTGCAATCAAATTTTGAGCACTATTATATCCAGTAGTTCCCGCAGGAATTTTACGAGCGATTTCGATCGCTTCTCGGAGGGAAGAATAAGAAGCTCTTTCTGCTAAAACGACCATTTCTGTACTCCAATCATTAACATTGGGCAATACTTGATAATGCAAGGAAGTAGTAGTAGAGATTTTTCGAATTGTCTCGATGGCTTGAGCTAGGGAATCAGGAGTCCTCTGATCTGCTAGGATTCGGGATTGTCGCAAATATTCTCGGGCATTAATTTCCTGTTGCCAAAGATTGATTTTGCCCTGTGCTTCCTTAGAAAGAGCCCTTCCTGAACCAATTTGTCGAGCTATTTGAATGGCCCCATTATAGTTTCTCTGATTAGCTAAAGAAATAGCTTGATCTAATATGGGTTGATCTTCTACTCTTTCAATACTAGTCCGCCAACGACGAGCATATCTTTTGGCTTCGGGGTAAAGGGGACTAGTGGAAGAAACTAAATTAATTTCTGCGATCGCTCTGCGCCAATCAGTAACGGTTGATGGAGCAGCAATCTCTCTAGCTCGGGCGATTATGGGACGATCTTCGATAATTTGAATTTCGCCGCGCCATTGAATAATCTGTTTTTGAGCGTCTTGATAACGGGGATTACCAGCGGGAATCAGCTTTAATTCTGTGATCGCTGCGCGATAGCTGGGAATCTTGCCTCCTTGAGCCAATTCCTTGGCTTGGTCAAAATGTTTGACATCTTCGATTTCCAATGTCCAACGGGATATTAGTTGCTGAGCTTGGTTATAAAGATTAGCTTCTGGGGGTAAAGTTGCGGCTTCTGCGATCGCATCTTCTAAATTCAAGACTGAACCTAAATCAGCACTTCTTCCAGCATTAGCAATAATTTTCCACTCCCCAACCAGTTCTTCAATCCCTAAAATATCGCCAGGAACCTTGTAACTAATATTTAACAATGCTAACCAATTTCGTTTAGCTAGATATTCATCAGTAAGGGCAAATATCCGATCTTTTCCTTGAGTTAAGATATCCTGGGCGTCTTCATAAGCATAGCTATTTTCGGGGATTGCCTGCGCTTTTTTGACTGCAGCAAATAGGTTGTCAAGACTACCTTCTTTTAATTGACTAAATGCTTGATCAAGAACTGCGCTTTCTTCCTGGGCAATATTAATGTTATCAATCGCTTCTTGGTATTTTGTCGTTGACCAATAACTATTTCTAATATCTGTGAGGCGGACTGCTGCGGAGAAAGCCTCATTCCATTGAGAATCCCGTAAATAATCGCCTACTTGATTATACATTCGGTCTCCTTTTGACCAAACCGTCTCCCAAGTTTCTATTTTAGAATCGACGATTTTCTTCGCCTCTACATTGTCAGGTATTTCTTTGGCGATCGCGATCGCTGCTTCTAAATTGCCTTCTTGAAACTTAGTTTCTCCAATATTTAAAATTCCCGTGGCCCATTTTTCCACATTGCGGTTAATTTCTGAGCGCAAAGGATGATCTGGGGGTAATTCTTCGACTAGAGCAATCGCACTTAAATAATCTGCAACGGTTTTCTGTGACGCTAGATTTTGGGCGCAATAAATTCTCACTGCAGCCGAAGCCACTGGCCAAAAGACATTGGAACAAGATTTGGTTTGGGGTAATCTCAATAACATGGAGGTTGCACCATAGCCAATACCCCCAGATAAAAGTACCAAAACAATACCCCACATTTGCCAGGTTTGCCACCAGTAACTTCTGGGAGATGATTCTGTAGTCATGAGCTTCGGAGAATTTGATTGAGGGTTAGTTAAAGTATTAGTAGGTTTGGTTACTGGCAAAGGCAGATTATCTGATCCAGAATAGTCAAACTCTTGTTGTTGACCCATTTCCCCTTTTGAGGGCAAGCGAGGGTCAGCCTTGAGACTATTGGCGGCAGGGAATTTCTCGCCGCCTTGGCCATTTTCATCATGAGATTTTATTCGCAAATCATGCTCTTCTAATAAGAAATATTTATCTGTTTGAGCTTGATTGCCAGAGCTTGCTGATTCTCGATCAGTTGTCATAAACTACCCATAATTTGCCAGTAACTTGCTTCACAATTCTTACTTAAATTTATTCAGCGAATTGATGACGTTCCTTAGACGAAGGAACGCGAGAGTTTAACATATATCTTATCATCAAATTCCATTAGTATATATACTAAAAATTAGGTGAAAGATCGGGTAAATTACTAACGAGACTCTGCCTTGAGATCATTAATAATTTGGCTCAATTCCAATTCCGTTGCCTGATAAACTTCGTTACAAAATTGACAAGTTGCTTCGGCACCTTCATCTTTCTCGATCATATCTTGAAGCTCAGCTTCTCCTAACAGTTTCAAAGCCCCCAAAACCCTATCAAACGAACAACGACAGCTAAAACGCACTAACTGACTCTCAGGCATGATCGCTAAATCAAGATCGCCTAACATGTCTTCCATAATATCGTTGAGACTTTTGCCTGCTCTTAATAGAGGAGTAAAACCCGATAGTTTACTAAGGCGTGATTCTAATAAAGCCACTAAAGATTCATCCCGAGCCGCTTTAGGTAAAACCTGTAATAATAACCCTCCTGCTGCGGTAACCCCATCTGCGCCCACAAAAACCCCTAGTAATAGAGCAGAGGGTGTTTGCTCAGAAGTTACCAAATAATTAGCAATATCCTCGCCAACTTCCCCAGAAATTAGCTCTACGGTACTCGAATAAGGGTAACCATAGCCTACATCCCTGATTACGTATAAATATCCATCTTTACCGACGGCTCCTCCCACATCTAGCTTGCCTTTTTCATTCGGAGGTAATTCCACCTCGGGATTTTGGACATAGCCGCGAACGGTACCATCTAAACCTGCATCTACTAAGATACTCCCTAAAGGACCATTCCCTTCAAAGCGAACATTAACTCTTGATTCTGCTTTTTTCATGCTGGATACGAGTAATAATCCAGCGGTCATCGTGCGTCCTAAAGCTGCTGTCGCAACATAGGATAGATTATGTCGTTGGCGAGCTTCTTCTGTCAGTCTGGTAGTAATGACTCCGACTGCTCTAATGCCATTATTTGCTGCGGTTGCCCTAATTAACTTATCTGCCATTAATCTCAATCTTCAGTTACTACTTAATAAAATTTAGCATTTTACCCTTCAGAGGAATTTTAGGAGAGGAAAAATTAAGCGAGGAAAGTATATTACGATAGCAAAAACTATTGCGCACATAGTAATTTAGACTAGGGCAAATTCAATTAAATGATTTTAACCACTAAAACTTTTAAACAAAAGACGTAAGGGTTTGCGGAGCTTTCTAGGAAGCCAAAGAGATGTCTTGAGAAAGTTGCGGAATTTCCAGGTACTATCTCCAAATTTTTTGGTTAACCAAAGCAAAGACTGATATTTTCTTGATTCGGGATCTACATTCTCGATAATCGGTTTGAGAAAATAATCATCAAAATTGTTTTCCGCCGCATGTCTGACAAACCAGAGGGCATAATTGAAACGACCTTCTAAATGATTGAGATCAAAAGCTGTCTGTAAATCAGGTCTTTGCTCCCAAAGATAACGCATTAAATTTGTAACCTTCCAAGGAGAAATGCTAGATACAAAGCCCGAGGGTTGATTGAGATATTTATAAAATGAATCAAAAGGATTTTCAGAAAATTTTTCTGGTAAGTCTCGATAGCAACGACGCATTAGATCGGCGATCGCAAGATCGTTATTAAATTTGCTATAACGATATTTGGGATTAATCTTAGCTCCATAACCAAATCTTTGTAACCCCTCTAGATAGTGATTTACAATAGCTTGAAGGGGCGCATCTAAATCTCCATTGAATCTTTCTGTATGCTTAGAAAGACGCTGGGGTTTTTGGGCGTCAATCCCGCTAAAGTGAAAAAATTTCAAGGGCTCCCCATCAACTAGCCATCCTGTTTCCGTTTGCGTTAATTGACGCTGGTCTAAATTCCAATATGCCACATTAAGGGTGTGATCCCTTAAAATAGCTACATTGTCGTGAAAAGCTGGTAATAGATCGACAAATTTTTGATCGACAAAAACCCCTTGATTTTGTTGATTAATACATTGGAAACGTAATTTTCTCTCCCACCATTGCAAAAATGAGATGGCATCTGGACTATTATTGAGGGCTATAAAACCCAAATTATAGATTCCAGCTTTCATAATGCCGATATCATTAGGAAAATCTTTAAATTCTGCTGGAGCCGTAAGATGGGGCGTCAACACAAAATCTGCCCCAGCCTCAAAAGCATCAAACACACTACTCATTGGAGCAAAAAGTTCAATATCTGGGTCTAGATAAACTACTTCAGTATAACCTCTTGACTCGATCAACTGTCTCATCACGAAGGGTTTAACAGCAGTATTGAATTCCATAATGTTATAGCGAAAAGCAAAATCAGGAAAGTTCTCAATCCCTAAAGATGCTGCGGGAATAATTTCTACTCCTCGAATGCCTAACTCAACATTGGGGAGTATTTCATCGGCTAAACATAAAAATAGATCCGCTTCAGGATGATGTTTTTGTGCCGAGTCAAACAAAATCCTCACATAAGGAAAATAATTATTAGAACAGATACTTACAATAGCTCGTTTCTTATTGTTGGATTTAGAACTCATCAATTAAAAGTGCGATCGCATTTATTTAACATCATCATATATCCCTACAAGTTACCGCAAAGATGACTTCAACAGGCAGAAATTAATTTATTCTATTATTAATTCTATGAAAGCAACAGTCTTTTCCCAAACCCTATAAAACAAGATGAAATCTCATATTTTAGTCGTCGAAGATGAAGGTAAGTTAGCCCAGTTTATCAAGCTGGAATTAGAATATGAAGGCTACGAGGTAACAGTGGTTAATGATGGTTTGGGAGGGTTAGCGACAGCGAGGGAAATAACTCCTGATCTCATCTTATTGGATTGGATGTTACCAGGAATTTCTGGATTAGAAATTTGCCGTCGTTTACGTCAAACTGGCGATAAAGTTCCAATTATTTTATTAACTGCTAAAGATGAAGTCAGCGATCGTGTTGCTGGTTTAGATGCGGGAGCTGATGATTATATAATCAAGCCTTTTAGTATTGAGGAGTTACTGGCGCGCATCCGAGCTCATTTAAGACGAAATCAAGAGGAAGATAGCAATTCTTTACAATTTGCGGATTTGCGCTTAGATCGTTCATCTCGCGAAGTTTATCGCGGTAATCGTCTGATTGAGTTAACCGCTAAAGAATTTGATCTTTTGGAATATCTTATTTCTCATCCCCGTCAAGTTTTAACTCGCGATCAAATTTTAGAACGGGTCTGGGGCTATGATTTTATGGGAGATTCTAATATTATTGAGGTCTATGTACGTTATTTACGTTTAAAACTAGAAGCTAATCAAGAACCAAGATTAATCCAAACTGTTCGAGGGGTAGGATATGTTTTACGAGAATAATACCACTGTGCGGAAGTAATTAGTGATAAGTTCCGACTTTCGGGTAGTGGCACTAGATAATCTTGGTTGCTGAAAGATCGATTTTGCCAAAATGAATACTAAAAGCAATCAGAAAATTTTCTAAAATCTTTACGAGCCAAGTAACATCTTCTGCTTTCTTTGATTCATAATGAAGAAATAAAATCCCCAATCTTTGTTCTAGTTCTGGTTTGACTTGAGGACAGATTAAGGCCATTTTAATCAGCAAGGAAACTGTAGTAGCAGTACCTAAATTGATCACCAAGTCAATCAGTTGACGATGATTATTGTTTTGCGTTGTATCAACCACCAAAAATCTTAGTAATCTCCTGCAAGTTTGGAAAATTAAGGCATCACTTAAAGGTTGATTATCTGATTGATAATAACTTTTATTAAGAATACTAGAGATAATCTTATCAAATTGATATTCCTTATTTCTTGATTTCACTCCTAAAATTAGATAGGAATACAAATTATTTTTAAAATCCTTATAGGAAACTCCTAATTTATTTTTATTGAGAAATTGCCGTGATATTTGATTAATTGTTTTCTGCCCATTAGGTTTTTCCAAATATTTTTTTAGCGAATATCCAAGATCTCGTTCAGATAGGAAACTGGGATTTTTAGCTCTTCTTAAGAATTTTCCTGCACCATGAGAAATTTGCCTAGCTTGGGCAATTTGCTTCAAGCGAGAGCGATAAATAATATGCTGCGCTAGTTGGAATTCAAAATATTCTTGCCGCATCTTTTGAAGCTTGATAATTAAATTTTTTTCTTCAGGAATATATTCTGTTCCTAACAATAAAGCTTGATAGAGGTAAGGATAATGACTGAGATATTGAGAAATTGATTCTTGAAAATTAAAGCCTGAAACTGAGCTGCCAACAATGACTTTGGCAATACGTTGTAATTTTAAGTAGTAATCTGTCTGGCGAAAGCTATGAGCTAATTCAAGTATTTTCTTGCGTCTGCGATCATAAGATTTGGCCTTAAAATTAATTGAGTCGATAATATTAACTAATTCAATAATAAATTGATGAAACTCTGATTTTTGTGCCCAATGGTTAATCACAATATGGTAGCAATAATTTAGGGCCGAAAAAAATCTCCCCTGATCTTCTTTAGAAAAGATAATATTTTCTACATGGCTTCGTATTGAAGAACTGTTAATACTGAATTCAAAAAAAACGCGGCGAAATTCAGTAATAACTTCTTGAGGAGAATTATTTTCTACATAGTCTCGGAAATATTGATAGACAATTTTTTCTGAATTAACCCTTTTGAAAGTTATGTTATCTTGGGGGTTTATCATCTATAATTACCAACTATAATAGACTGCTGTTACATTGTAGCCTTAGTTTTTAACAACTGGGTTAAGACTTAAATAATGGTGCAAAATTATTTGTATTAGGCGGTGCTGTTGGTGTAATTGTGATTATTTTTCGCTTTGTGTTGCTTTTCCCTCATCCAATAAATATCGATCTCATGAGTTTCAGCAAATATCGCAATGAGTAGAAAATAAGTAATGGACAATTTCAAAATTGATAGCCACATAACTTATGCTTAACACTGCAGATTTGGCGGTCTCACTACATGAGTTTAAAGCAAGGCATTGACTAAAGAAAATGATTTTTTGATCTACTGTCCTTAGTTTATAATAAGATACTATATCGGAGAGTAATCCCACTTTACTTTTGAGGATGATCGATATCCCTCAATAAAAATATAGTTTATCCTTTAATCAAGGGAATGATATTAGCTTATATAGGTTATGAGTTATCGAAAGGCATCGATGACTAACGATTTTTACCAACAGAAAGAAAATTTCTTTGATCTTTGGGCGCCTTACTACGATTGCTGGTTAACCACCTTCTTCTACCAAGCAATTCATCAAAGACTCCTGGAATATGTGGAATTGCCGGAAAATGCTTCTGTGCTCGATATGGGATGTGGTACAGGTCTTCTGCTAAATCGTCTTGCTGCTAAGTTTACTACAGTCAAAGGCGTGGGTTTAGATCTTTCTCCCTTAATGCTGCGTCGCGCCAGAACCCAAAATCGCTTCCACAAAAGATTAATCTTTGTTAGTGGTAACACAGAATCCCTTTCCTTTGCCGATGAGCAGTTTGATGCTGTTTTCTGCACCATGAGCTTTCTTCATTATCCTCATCCGCAGCAAGTTTTTCATCAAGTCAGTCGCGTTCTGGCTGATGGAGGAAAGTTTTATTTTGTTGAGGTCGAGCGAAGAGAAAATCAAATTCCCAGTTTGCTTCCCTGGATTGGTGAAATGAAATTTTACAATCGACAGCAACGAGAACGACTAGGAACAGAAGCTGGGTTAGAACTAATTGCTCATCACGATCTAATTCCTAGTATTTTGCTAACTGTTTTTACAACTCGCTCGGAAGCAGAGATTATAAATCTTTGAGCCTTAAATATCCCACAGTTTTTTCACACACTAACGATTAACTAGACTTAAGCTGCTGCAAAGTTTGTTGCGCGCCAGTTAATAAATAGTTAAAATCCAATCCAACGCAAATAAGCCGATAACCTTGATTTTGAGCTAACAATGCAGCGCGGCTATCTTTAGCAAAGATGCCCAGGGGAATGTTTTGTTTCACACAAGTTTGGCGGACTCTGGCGATCGCTTGTTGAACCTCAGGACAATCTACTTGTCCGATCTTACCCATACTGGCAGAAAGATCGTAGGGGCCGATGATAATCGCATCAAAACCTGCTACAGCTGCGATCTCATCGATATTGTCTACCGCATTAATATGTTCTATCTGCAAGGCAACGACTAGTTTTTGATTAGCGGTTGCTACGTATTCTTGAAAATCAATGCCATAATTATGGGCTCGACTCAAGCCAACGCTCCTGATTCCTTCTGGGGGATATTTGCAAGCTCTGACTGCTTGAAGAGCTTCTTGAGGGGTTTGAATTTGAGGAACGATCACGCCATCACATCCGGTATCAAGAATTCTTTTGAGCCAAACAACGTCGTTACCTGGCGCTCTTACCAAACATGCTGCGTTGCTACCTACTGCCTGAATGATTTGCTGGACTAGCTCAAGATTGAGAGTAGAATGTTCCATATCGAGCCACAGCCAATCAAACCCCAACTGCGATAGTATTTCTGCCACACTAGCGCAAGGCAAACTAACGATGGTTCCGAGGAGGCTCCTTTGCGATTCGAGCTGAGATTTAAAGTTAATTTGGTTAGTCAAACTTATTGCCAACTTCAGCAACTTCCAATTATAGCCCTTCTCAATATTAGTGAAGTATATTTTTCTGGTTCCTTCTTCCTTAAGGTGATTGCTAGTAATAAATATCCCAGCCTAACTGAGAAACGGTGAGTTCTTGGTCAGCACCGGGATGGGGGAAGTATTGACGAGTAGCTTTTCTGCTTCAAGTTTAGTTGTTATGCGAAATCAAACTGATACTGCATTAGTCCTAGTTCATTACGCATGGTAATAATATCTTGCTGTAATACTTCGTTAATTGGAATCCCAGTTTCTCTTCGCTTTAACCAGGCCAGATATTCCTTTTGACCGCAGGTATAGATGCGTTCTGCACCAGGTACTTTTTGGGAGTTACGCAGCGCCCGCAGGATGTCACCCGTAATTTTTTTAAAGGTTGCGACTTCGGTAAAGGCAGCAATATCAATAGCCATAAAGAAATGACCGAGGCTATAGGGAACGCGATGGCCCTCAGCGTCAAATCCGCTTAATTGTTGGAGAAAAGCTCCTTGCTGTAGGGCAGCAGAGAGAATTTCTACTACTGTGGCGTAACCGTAGCCTTTATGCCCTCCTGTTTCTTCTTTGGTTCCACCAATAGGTACCAGAGCAGCTTCTCCTTGGACTAACGCTTCGAGAATCTTTTGGGGATCGGTGAGGGTATTTCCTTGTCGATCAATGATTAGTTCTGGGGGACAGTCTTTGCCTTCTCGGGCATATTGTTCAATTTTACCCCGTTGCATAATTGAGGTAGCGTAGTCATTAGTAAAGGGAAATTCTTCATCGGTGGGCATTCCAAAAACTAACGGATTTGTCCCTAGCATGTTTTCTACGCCAAAAGTTGGTGCTGTCGATGGGCGTGCGTTAGTTCCAGTAAGACCAATCATATCTTCTTGACAAGCCATCAAGGTGTAATAGCCGGCAATTCCGTAGTGAGTCGAGTTTCGTGCCACTACCATCCCTAAGCCGTATTTTTTAGCTTTTGCGATCGCCATTTCCATACAATGGGTTGAAATTACCATCCCCATGCCATGATGACCATCGATGACCGCTGTTGCTAAGCGATCGCGAACAATTTCAACTTGAGTAACTGGCTGTTGAATTTTCTGTTGAACAATCCGATCGTAGTAAATTGGCTTCAAGCGCCCAATTCCATGGGAATCAATACCTCTTTTGTCAGCCGTTATCAGGACATCAGCGCAGACTTTAGCGTCTTTTTCAGGAACACCGATACCCTGAAAAACATCGATCATAAATTGTTCTAGGTAATCACAAGCTAGGTAATAGATCATTTTGTTCTCTGGCAAATATACATAAACAACAATTGCTTCTCAAGATTCGACAAATCGACTGCCATCGCTTTTTTGTCAATAGAGACTGCCTTGACCGAAGGTCTGGACGCCCAAAATACACGTTTGGTAACCTTATGTCTTTAGGCTGAGGTAGTTTACCAAGTCAACGGCAGCCTCATCTTTGAACAGCGGGGTCTCTCTGACTCAATCTTCTAAGTCAACATCATAAGTCTGATAGAGATTTTGGAGAGTTCTCCTAAGATGTTGCAGTTTCTGAGTATCTTCTGGGGTCAGCACAGCATGTTGGTGTTCTAGCTGAATAATCTGCTGTTGTACTCCAGCAATCTTGAATCCTACTGTTGCTGATTTAGTAATCATAATCACAAATTCCCCCTCTCAAATCAGAACCAGGGAGATGAGGAGGCTCAGGAAGATGGCGGTGCATCAGACTATGGGATGCAACGAACCCATCGCATTGGGATATAAACGACCCCAGCAAGGTTGTGGGAACACGCACCGTTGGAAGATCGGGAAAATAAGAGAGCTACCTATGACCTCATCCTGGATCATTGTCTATCATTCTCCTCCTCAATCTATCTCTAAATTAGTACAATTTTTTGAGGAACTTGTGAGTAAGAAAGTTTTATTAAAAAAAATGATGTTGCATGAAAATTAGGAATCCTCTCAAAAGATTGAGAACTATTGTTCGACAAGCTAACTCAGGAAAACCAAAGCTTTATAATACTTTTGAAGGTGTATTTAAACCTACTCTCCTAACGATTTTAGGCGCAATTATGTATTTGCGCGTAGGTTGGGTAGTTGGAAATGCCGGTTTGCTGGGAGGAATGCTAGTAATTTTAGCGGCACTTAGTATTACTTTCGCAACAGGATTATCTCTTTCTTCGATCGCCAGTAATACCCGTCTCAAGGCAGGCGGCCCCTACACCATGATTGCTAAGGCTTTAGGTTTAGAAGTCGGAGGTGCCATTGGGATTCCCCTATTTCTCTCCCAAGCTTTTGCTGTGGCAATGTACATTTTTGGTTTTCGTGAGGGTTGGTTAAGACTTTTTCCCCAACATCCGGCACTGCTCGTGGATTTAAGCGTTTTTTTTCTTATTTTAACGATCGCTTTTATTAGTGCGGGATTGGCCTTTCGCATTCAATATCTAGTGATGGCGTTAATTATTATTTCTCTGATCTCTATTTTTGCCAGCACGACCTTTTGGGAGTCGCAACAACCCTTAGTTCTGCTGGGAGACTTTCCTGGAGCACCAGAAACTGGATTTACTGGTACTAGTTTCTGGGACGTTTTTGCCGTATTTTTTCCCGCTGTCACCGGCATTATGTCTGGGGTCAATATGTCTGGGGAACTGCAAAATAGTCGTAAAAATATCCCCAGAGGTACACTTTCTGCTATTTGTGTGAGCAGTATAGTCTATTTGAGCCTATGTTGGTGGGCAGCTAGAATCGGCTCTGCCGATGAATTAGTCAAAAATTACACTATTATGATTGATCGGGCATTGTGGCAACCTGCGGTTTTGGCAGGACTACTGGCAGCTACCTTTTCTGCTGCACTCTCTTCAATAGTTGGAGCACCACGGATCTTGGTAGCATTGGCGCGAGACGAAGTAATTCCCCAAAGTAGAAGGATTGGCAAGCTATCGGCTAATGGGGAACCCCGACGGGGATTATTACTCAGTAGCTTGGTTGTTTTAGGTGCGCTGATGTTAAGGGATCTTAATGCGATCGCCCCTTTAATTACGATGTTTTTCTTAATTACTTACGCCACTTTAAATTTAGTTGTACTCCTCGAATCACAACTAGGGTTAATGAACTTTCGCCCTACGTTCAAAATACCGCAAATTATTCCTTTCTATGGTTTTGGGAGCTGCCTATTTGCCATGTTAGTCATCGATCCTAGGTTTAGTTTTGTGGCGATGGTCGTTGTGTTTTCGATTTATTTTCAGTTAGTTAAAAAACCCGATAATCCTAAACACATAGGTGATGTGCGCAGTGGGATCTTTGAAGCGATCGCACAATGGGCGGCGAAAAAAGTCATCGAAATAGATATTAACAATTTTCGAGCTTGGCGACCAAATCTTCTAGTTCCGGTTAAAGATTCATCTCAGTTATTAGGCGAATTTCGTTTACTGCTCGATATTTGCCAACCAGAAGGCTCGATCCAGTTATTGGGACTAGCTAGGGATGAATCGGTGACAAATTTTTCCCATCGCCTAGAAAAACTTGCGACTGCCTTTCGCCGACGTAGCATTTTTACCGCCTTTTCCATGCTTAGAGGGATCAAAGAGATAGAAGGGATTTCCGTAGTGCTGCAATCCTCACACAGTACTTTTTTTCGACCCAATATTCTATTTTTGAAAGCTCCAGAACAAATTCAAGAATGGGAACTAATGCAGCCGTTATTTGCCGAAGCAGAGCGACTAGAAATCGGCATTATGTTATTAGGATTACATCCCTTAGCTGGGATGGGAAGAGTTGAAGTAATTAATTTGTGGCTCACCCCCCAAATTAGTGAGACCACATTCTTGGAAAAACTTAAAAAAGGCAATCTTAATCTGACAATGTTGATGGCATTGAGATTATACAGAAGTTGGCAAGGCACTCTAAACTTGATTACCGTTGTTGCTAACACTGAGGAAGTAAAGATAGCTCAACAATATATCGAGGAATTGCGCGATCTCTGCCGCATCCCTAAACAAGCCAAGACCTCAGTACTTGTAGGACAATTTGAAAATTGTATTACTCAAACACCTCAGTCAGATATGAATTTAATCGGCTTACCCAAAGATCCTAATTTTGATTTTATCTGCCGGATGATTGATTTGACTGGCTCTTCTTGCTTATTTTTTCGCGATTCTGGTGATGAAAGTGCGATCGCTTAATTCTAGTGTATTTGTTGGTTATGTGTTGGAAGTAGGATTTCTTTTAATACTATATTGGCTCAAGCTTTCACATTCTAAATTGTTTTAAGCAATGAGTAATAACTCGACTGTTGTGATTTAGATTGGCGATCGCAAAAAACTCAACTAATCATGCAGGAACCTCCTTATTTTGCTTCGCAAATAAACGCGAAAAGACTTCGTC
>JASJDR010000156.1 GCA_030065615.1 Xenococcus sp. MO_188.B8
AATTTTTTGGTCAACTTGATAGCGGGATTGATTGCTTACACCTATTTACCCCATAAACCCTCTCTTGATTTGGAGCCAAAAGCTTTATCTGCTCTACCTCCTGCTGTTTTTTAATTTCGTCGAACTGACGTAGTTCGAGATCGCATTTTATCAAAACCTCACAGAGTAAGATCATCAATTTATCTATTAAAGAATGAACCTAACTTAGCGATCGCATACTAACTATCTAGAGAGCAGATTAAAGACCCATCTACATTCCTCAGCCCTCGGCATTATGAATAAATCCTCTACAGTTTTGCTGGTATTTTAAGATTATTATTAAGATAATATACAAAACTTAAAGTATTATTTCATGATAGCTCCATCTATTGAACTGCCAAGTTTTAGAAAAATATTAAAAGAAAAAGTTTTATTTAATAATGAACCTACTCCTGAACTGTTAGCTATTCTCACAGTCTATTTTGTTCAAGGAATCCTGGGTTTAGCCCGTTTAGCAGTTACCTTTTTCTTCAAAGATAGTCTTGGTTTAAACCCTGCAGAAGTAGCTACCATAACAGGGATTACTTTTATTCCCTGGATCGCTAAACCCGTTTATGGTTTTATATCCGATGGTTTTCCCATTTTTGGTTATCGTCGCCGACCCTATATAGTTGCATCGGGGCTTTTAGGAACAATTTCCTGGTTAGTCTTAGCCTTGATAGTAGATGATGTCTGGGGTGCAGCGATCGCGCTTTTAATGACCTCTTTATCCGTTGCGATTAGTGATGTAATCGTAGATTCTTTGGTCGTAGAAAGAGCTAGAGAAGAATCTGTAGCTCAAGCAGGCTCTCTCCAAGCTGTCTGTTGGGGCGCATCTGCCTTAGGAGGATTAATCACAGCCTATCTTAGTGGTTGGTTAATCGAAGTTTTCGGGATTAATGGTGTATTCGAAATTACTGCCACCTTTCCCTTATTAGTATCTGTGGTTGCTTGGTTAATTGCCGAAGAACAATGCGACATTGCCAATGTTGAAGGTAGAAAGGCTCTTGTTGTAGCCCAAAGTCAGCAACTTTGGGACGCCATCAAGCAAAAGTCGATTTATTTACCCGTAGCTTTTCTGTTTATCTGGCAAGCTACCCCTACAGCAGAATCAGCCTTTTTCTTTTTCACTACCAACGAGTTAGGATTTGAACCAGAATTTCTCGGTAGAGTTCGCCTGGTAACTAGTGTGGCATCTTTAGTTGGAATTTTTATATTTCAAAAATTTCTCAAAAATATTCCCTTTCGTCAGATTTTAGGTTGGAGTATCGTGATCTCTACTTTGTTGGGGTTAACTACTTTGTTATTGGTTACCCATACTAATCGGGTAATTGGTATCGACGATCGTTTATTTAGTTTAGGTGATAGTTTAATTTTAACGGTAATGGGACAAATTACCTGGCTACCTGTTCTAGTGCTATGCGCTCGCTTATGTCCTAAAGGTGTTGAAGCAACACTGTTTGCTTTATTAATGTCAATTTGGAATTTATCTTTATTTGTTTCCAGTCAAATCAGTGCGGTACTGACTGCCTGGTTGGCAGTAACCGAAGTCAATTTTGAGAATTTATGGTTGTTAGTAACCATTACTAATCTTTCTACTTTAATTCCATTACCATTTTTAGGTTGGCTACCCGTAGGTGACCCTCAAAAGGAATTAAATAGTTCTGCAAAATAAATTGACGAGTGATCCTGCGGATTCTTGATTACGCTTGCGTTGGCAAAGCTATAGCTGAAAAAGTAGCTTTATCCGAAGACACCGTAAGATACAAATGAGTTACCTGGTTGAGAAAGGCAACAGGAAATTAATTGGATTTAACAATTTATGAATAAATTTTGTAGATCTACTTATAGATTGCTGAATCATTGGGCGATTTCCAGAAATATTTTTACCAGGTTTTGATCAGATTTATCCTTTACCTGTAGGGGCGCATCGCGATTCGCCCCTACGTCGCAACTAGATATCCTAAATTTTGAGTTAAATATTAAAAGTTAGGATATCTCACAAATAATTGATTCGTTTGTTTAGTGGTAAAAAAAGTAATCAAATATAGATATAATTTTAGTCTGCCTATTTCTTACCTAATCTCTCTCCAAGTACAGAAGTTTTAAGATCAGCAAAATTGCAATTCAGAATTTGAGCGTCAGTATTCAGAAAAGAATCTCTGCTTGCTATAGTAGTAGATCATCTTCTTATCTCTGAGCCATGAAAAAAATTTTTGTCCTTGACACTAACGTATTGCTCCATGATTCCCAGGCAATTTTTCGTTTTGAGGACAACGATATTATATTACCAATGGCTGTGATTGAAGAACTAGATCGTTTTAAAAAACAACCAGACAGTATTGGCAGAAGCGCCAGAGAAGTATCTCGTATCCTAGATCATTTACGCCAGCTAGGAAATCTCACCCAAGGTATTCTCCTCGATAGTGGTGGTACTCTGTCTGTAAAAATTAGCAATCGTGAAACCGTAAAAACCATTCCTGAAGAATTGGGACGACATTTAGCCGATAATGTTGTTTTGGCGGTAGCCTTAGAATCTCAGCAAAAATGTCAATGTCCTGTCATAGTGATTAGCAAAGATACGAATCTGAGAATCAAAGCAGACGTACTGGGACTAAAGGCAGAAGACTATGAAACTGATAAAGTCAATATAGAACAAATCTACAGTAATATTTCTGAGATTGTAGTTAGCACTGATGAGATTAACAAATTTTTTCACCAGGGTTTTTTGCTTCTCGAAACCCCTTTACTAATTAATCAAGCCGTTACCTTAATAGATTCATCCCGCCCTTCTCATACCGCTTTGGCGATGGTAAAAGACAACGGCGACCGCGAAGCGTCTACCGTCAGGTCTCGCATAATACCTTTAATTAAAATACCCCATTCAGGGGTTTCCCGCATCCATCCCCGCAATCGAGAACAACAATTTGCCTTAAATTTATTACTGACCGACTCGATTCAATTAGTAACTCTGATTGGTCAAGCAGGAACGGGAAAAACCCTTCTCGCGATCGCAGCTGGCCTACAAAAAGTAGCTGATGAAAAAATTTATAGTAGGCTATTGATTTCTCGTCCTATAATTGCCATGGGGAAAGATATCGGTTATTTACCAGGAGATATTGAGGAAAAATTAACTCCTTGGATGCAGCCAATTTACGATAATTTAGATCTCATTTTTGGAACTCAAGATGCCAAAGGAAAACCTAGTCATTGGCGACGGGGACATGAAGAGCTTTTAGAACAGGGCTTGTTGCAAATTGAACCCCTTACTTATATTCGCGGACGTACTATTCCCAGACAGTTTTTGATTGTAGATGAAGCACAAAACTTGACACCCCATGAAGTCAAAACTATTCTTACCCGTGCCGGGGAGGGTACCAAAATTGTGCTTACTGGCGATCCAGAACAGATCGATAATCCCTATGTTGATGCAGCTAGTAACGGTCTTACTTTTGTCGCCGAACGTTTTAAAAACGAACCCCTAGCTGGTCATATCACTCTCTATAAAGGAGAACGTTCTCCTTTGTCCGAACGTGCAGCAACCCTACTTTAAAATTGAACATTGACGCTTGCGTAGCTCCGGGATGGGGGCTTTCAGTGATTGATGAATTAGGATCACTAGTTAATCCTGTTTTATTTGAGCCCCCGTTCCCGCCCGAAGGGTCTCGACCCTGCGGATTAAAAATCCGCTAAGGAAGCGGTGCGACCCCGGTCGGGTTCCCCGACCTAGGGAACGCGCACCAAGAGACGCGCGAGTTGAACATTATTCAGTCTTGTTCCTCGTTCCTAACTCCTTAAAAAAATGTTATTTGTTTAAAAAAGTATTATTTACTACAGATTTTATGATATATTCATGGTAGAGAGCAAAGGAGGCAAAGTATATGTCTATCAAAACACAAGCTCGTTCCTTAATGATGCGCCATCATCAATCAGTCATGAACCGCGAAAGAGCAATGTTAATGCGTACTGCTTCTGAAATTGGGGTTGATGTCGATCCCAAATATCACATCCATATCCAAGGTAAAACTCGCAATGATTTTATTGATGTCTATGATCGTAGTCGCGCAGCTATGAGCTAACTTTATGATCACTTGAGACTAGGTAATTGAAGGAAGAGCCAAGAAAAACCCATGGGTAATTAATATTGTTAAGGTAGTTATTATTATGATTATTGTGATTATTGTGGGTCAAGTCTGTAGTCTGGATAGATGTAGAGATAAGTAAGTAATTGATGATTATTAATTGATTATTTAATGTTTATCTCTCAGGGATTTGCACGGAAAAATTTAACCAATTCATCATCAGGGAAATAATTAAATTAATAATTAAATAAGTGACCATTACAACAAGTAACATTTCTATCGCCTTCCCTGTTTGATTAGAAATCGTGCTAGAAATCGAATAAATGTCATTATAACCAACTGCGACTGCTAAACTAGAATTCTTTGCTAAATTGAGAAATTCACTAGTTAAAGGCGGAATCATAACCCGTAAAGCTTGGGGGAAAATAACTAATTGCATAATCGCACTTGATTTTAAACCCAAAGCTTTAGCAGCTTCCCATTGTCCCTGATTTACTGATTGAATGCCAGCCCTCACTACTTCAGCGATAAAGGCAGATGTATAAATACTTAAGCCAATTAATAAAGTAGCAAATTCTGGGGATAAATTGACTCCACCACTAATAGATTTGCCATCAAATTGGGGAATATTCCAATCAATAACAAATATCAAAACTATCAAAGCTGCGATCGCGTTTAGCCATGATAAATTCAACCAAATTTTTGCTGATGTTCCTGTTTCTATCGCATTAATCCTTTTTTGCCAAAAAACTATTCCTAAAATAATTGCAGCAATTATAAATACTAAAGCTAACCAAGTTGGCGATGTCAATCTCAACCAAGGAATATCCAGACCGCGATTAGTCAGAAAAACTTTTCCGCCAAAAGTTAGGGGATTATCGATTTTTGGTAGTTGCAAAAAAACCACAAAATACCAGAAAAATAGCTGTAATAATAAGGGAGTATTTCTTAAAATTTCAATATAAATTGTTGCGAGTTGCCGTACTAGCCAGTTATCAGATAAGCGTCCAATTCCCACTGTCACACCAATTATAGTAGCCAGAATAATCCCAAAAAACATCACTTGTAGTGAATTAACTAGCCCAACCAAAATTGCTTTGGCATAAGGATCATTAGGGCTATAGGGTATGAGGGGATTGGCTATGGGAAAAGATGCGGTGCGAGAGAGAAAATTAAACCCAAAATTTAAACCAAGACGCTGAAAATTATTAACTAAGTTATTTCCCAGATAAAAAACAACAGCGATCACGACAGCTAAAACAGCTAACTGTCCTACAACATTTACTACTCGACTATTACGCCACCAAGGAATTTTTTCTTGCTGCTTAACCACTTGTAAGTTTTTTTGTTTACAGAGTTAAATTATCATCTGGATTAACTAAACGAAGTAACTTTTGTTTAATCTGTTGATCGAATACTTCCCATTTTAATTTGGCATAATCAGAATTATCATTAAAGCTGCCTAAAAATCCGATCGGAATTTCAAATCCCCCAGCCATATAACGACCTCCACCAAAGAACCTTCCTTGAGGATCTTTGCCAAAAGTTTCCTTGATAAATTCATCTGGATCTAGAGTTATTTTAGCTGTTCTTAGAGAGCCAATTACTAATTCAATATCGCTATCTTCATCATGAACAATTCCGTAAACCACCGCAGTATGAATATCTTCTTCTGTAACTAAAAAATCTGCTGCTTGAGGAATGGCATCACGGTCATCATAACGCAAATAGCCTACTCCAGAAAGGGAGAAATTATTTTTAATGATACGATTTCTTAACGCCCGCTCAATCACATCCATTACTCTCCGGGAACGAGCAGATTGCAAAACAGCATTGAGCAGCTGAGGTTCGTAAAAACGACTTAAATAAGCTGCTGCCAAGAAATCCTCTTGTTGAGCTTGCATTAAACAATTAGTATCGGAGCGCAAGCCATGCATCAAAGCCGTAGCACATTGAGTATGTTGTTGATTACTGCTATTGAAGTTAACCAATCCTTGCTGGATATATTGAGTTAAAATTGTTGCCGTAGCGCGGGTTTGAGGGCGTAAATCGATAAATTCGGCATCCAAATCCTTCTGTTTACTATGATGATCGATAACGACAATTAAAGGGATCTTTGCCTGTTCAACAACCGAATATAATTGACTGTTAGTTCCTTGACTATCTATTAAGACGGAGCCATGATAAACAGATAAATCTTCTTGTTTAAGAGATTCAGCGCTAATGCGTTTAGTAGGTAAATTGGTGAGCTTGACTAAAGCAATATTCTCTTGATGAGAGAGAATTCCCCCATAGACAATATCGCAATCAATATTATACTTCGCAGCTATCAGTTTATAAGCCCAAGCACTAGAAAGGGCATCAGGATCGGGAAAATCTTGAATGACAACAATTTGGCGTTCTCCTTGATGCTTGGTTAAAACGATTTGTAGCTTTTTGGTGATCAGATCAAAATTTCCCTCTGTCTCAATCTCTAGAAAACTTTCTCCTGTCTTATTAGCAGAATTATCAACGATACCCATAGTTGGTCGAGGACGATTTTTATCTCGACGATTATTTTTAGCAGAAGAGGTAGATATATTAGAGGACATTTTAAACCTTTGATAATTCCCGAATTATCGATATACAGGGTAAAATTTAGACTACTTAAAATTTTTTAAATTTATGTTGTATGAGTTTATCATGCTACTTCTTGCTTGTCTGGTAAATCTTGTACCTAAATTCCGATCGCGTATTTTTTCCATTCTTGATTACGATTACCTTGAGTGTGCTTAATGAGTTCAAAATATAAGCTACTATGAGGTTTACGAGGTTGGCGGATCAAAGCCATTCTGGCTTCTTTGGGAGTCCGGTTGCCTTTTTTGACGTTACAACGTACACAAGCTGCTACTAAATTTTCCCAGGTGTCTTTTCCTCCTCGAGAACGAGGCATTATATGGTCTAAGGTTAGTTGATCCCCTTTGAGTTTGCAATATTGACAACTATGGTGATCGCGTTCTAAAACGTTACGGCGGGTTAAAGGAATTTCTTTGTAAGGAACTCTCACATAATAGAGCAGACGAATGACTGTCGGCAACGGAAAATTCGAGTAGAGAAATTGATTCTTATGTTCGAGTTGCTCAGCTTTGCCCTTCAATAGTAGTACGACCGCCCTGCGCCAACTAGTGATATTTAGTGGCTCATAGGAGGCATTTAGCACTAAAACCTTACCCATGTTCACCAAGAAGAATGAATTTACACAGATACTAACACAGACTACAAAATTGCACAGAAGATAAATGTGAGCAAATCCTTAAAATTAGGAACGGGAAAGAATTGATTGCTGTTAACTGATAAACGGTGTAATCGTAGTTAATAACTCTTGGGGTTGAACAGGTTTACCAAGATAGCCATTAGCTCCTAACTTCTGGGCTTTTTGCCGATGACGATCGCCTGTTCTAGAAGTTACCATAATCACAGGTACAGTCTTGCCCTCAGAGTGAGTTTTAATCGATTCTAATAGTTCAAAGCCATTACGTTTAGGCATTTCTACATCGGAAATTACCACAGAGATTTTTTCATAATGCAGCGCAAATTGTTCCATTGCTTCCTGTCCATCACGACATAAGATAACGTTGCAACCAATAGAGGTAAAGATTTTTTCTAATAGTTTACGAGTTGCCACAGAATCTTCTGCCACCATAATAGTCGGGACAGAATTGCGGTCTTGATTGACCGAGGTAGAATTAGCAGCAATAGTCCGTAAATTAGAGAGTTCAAAACCTTGGGGTAAGATTACGGGAACCACTTCTCCCGTCCCCAAGATAGTACAACCTGCAATGTAAGGAGGAAGCGGGATCGTATCATCAAAAGGCTTAACGATCAGATTTTCTACTGAGACTAAACTATCTACAGCGATCGCGAAATAGCCAAAACTTGCCTCTAAAATAATACCCACTTTGGGTTTACCAACTGTAATAGGTTCTCTAGGACAAGGCAAGAGATTATTAATCGAAGCTAGAGCAATGGGCTGTTCTTGCCATACTAGAGTAGGATTTTCATGATCGATAATCGGTAACTCCCCATAAAGCAGAGTTTCTCGAACACTACTACTAGGAATCGCAATCAGTCTACTTTCTAATTTAACTACCAACAAAGAGACCAAACTGATATTTAAAGGTAATTTAAGAGTGAAGGTAGTTCCGTAGTGCAATTTAGTGTCTATTTCCAAACTGCCCCGTAATTTAAGAATTTGACTCCTGACAATATCCATTCCCATGCCTCTACCAGAAATGTCACTTACTTGATCAGCAGTAGAAAAATTTGGCTGAAAAATCCAAGTAAGCATCTCTTTGTGAGTTAATTGCTCAAATTTAGTATCAGGAGCACAAATACCTTTATTTACTGCTTTTTGATAAACTTTATTTAAATTAATTCCTCGACCATCATCCTGCAAAGAAATTTCTAATTGATTATTTTTAACTTCTGCTTGTAATAAAATATGAGCAGTTTCTGACTTACCATTAGCGATCCGTTCTTCAACGGATTCGATTCCATGATCGAAAGCATTATTTAGTAGATGAGTCAAAGGGGTTTGTAATTGTTCCAATAATACTTGGTCAATCAGGGTATCTTCACCATGAATTTCTAACCTCACTGATTTGTGATAACGGCGATTGAGAGCTTGAATTTGGGGCAGAAATCTTTGGGCTAAGATTTTGAAGGGCACAAGCCGGGATTCCGTGACATTATCATGGAGTCCGCCAAGATTTTTTCTAACTTGTTCTAAATTCTCAAAAGAATTGCGATTAATTAACTCAATATCACGACGAGTCTCTTGAATTTGCAGCATCAATTCTTGAAAGGACTGTAAACTACTATGGAGTTCGGTATAACGATCTAATTCTAGAGAGTCAAACGTTTCTTTACTATCAGAATTTTGGGGATTTTTGGGCAGAGAGTGCTCACCGCTTATGCTGCCAATGCCTGTCGCATCAATAGCTAATTGATTATAAAAAATTTGTACTTGTTCGCGAATTGGTTCAAATTGACTATTAAGTTCTTGAAGTCGTTTTTGAGCTTGTTGTAATTGTTTTTGTCCTATATTGAGTCTAGCTTCGATGATAATTAGTTCCTCAACATTACTGGTGATATTTTCGATTTTTTGGAGGGGAATCCGCAGTTGAACTTTATTGTTGCTAGGACTGCTTGTAAGATCAGATTGATTATGATCTTGATTAAATCTAAATATGGAAGAAGGGGTATCCCCATCCTCTGAGTCTGGAAAAAACTCCTCTTCTGATGCGGTTGCTGCTCTGGTAATCTCTTGAAGATATTCAGCTCTTTGCGATCTCAATTCGGCAATAATTTCTTTTGCCAAAAATAAGACCTGAAATGGGGGAAATATTTCTAAAACTTCTTCCAATGGGGCAATTTTGTCTTTAATCCAAGGTAATTCTAGAGCTTCACTTAACAATAAGCATTCTTCATGAAAAGCGGCTAAAAATTCCACAATAGTATCATCGGGTAAATTTTCATCCAATTCTTCTATTTCAGAGAATTTGCTTTCGAGATCCTCATTCAAAGCCTTAATTACAAAGTTATGATTTTCAGACTCTCTCTGATCTGTTGCTAAATCAAAGTTTAAAGATTCTGATTCTAAAGATTCAGTTAAATAACTATCTCTTTGATGCCGTATTTCCGCAATAATTTCTTTCGTTACCAATAAAGCATCAGCAGTTGACGCTGCTGAAGTGAGAGTTTGGGCTGCGGAGATCGTTTCTGCTAACCAAGGTAAATCTAGAGTTTCGCTTAAAAATAAACATTCATCATAAAAATTAGCTAAACCTTGTTGAATAATCTCCTCGGGTAAATTCTCATCTAACTCTTCTATTTCCGATAATTGAGCCTCTAAATCCTCATTTAAGGTTTTAATGACAAGATTATTGATTTGGTTTTGTTTTGGAGTCGGTTGATCTTGGTTCTTGAATGTTTGAGAATTGGGTTGGATAAAAGCTGACAACGCAGCGATTAACTCGGGATTTACTTCTACTTCGGGAATTGTTCTGGCTTGAGTTAAGACAAAAGAAGTTTCGTCGATTGCCTGAGAAACCAAATCCCATCCCCAATCTATTTCCGCGAGATCACCTTGTTCTAATAACTTGAGGACGTCTTCTAGTTTATGGGCTAATTCCTGTAAACTGGGAATCGCAGCTAACCCTGCACCACCTTTTAGAGAATGAGCCGCTCGCAATAGTGAGGTAAAATCGGGAGCGAGATCGCGTTGTTGTAAGCCTTCAATTAAAGTTTGAAGATATTCTGGCGCATCCTCATCGAGAAAGCATTGTCGGGCTTCTTGGGTAATACTAGCAAGAACAGTGGGATCTAATTGGAAGCTCATAAGTAGCTCTTTAAAATCAATTGCCTAGTTTCAATAGGTGTTAGTTTGGGAGAGGTTAGGCGGTGCAACCCTGCGGTCAGACCCCGCGCCGCCGAAAGGCGTTTACCCAGCTCCGTGTTCTGGGGACAAGCCCAGCTTCGTGTTCTGGGCTAAGGAACGCGTTCCTTTGTTGGGCTTTATGCTTCTATACGGAACTGAGAAATAGATAATTTCAGCATTTCTGCTTCTTTTACCAATTCTTGCAAGGATTGCGCCACATCTTCGGCTTCTATGGAAGTATTTTCCGTAATATCTGCTACATCAACCATTTTGAGGTTAACTTCTTGAGAAGATTGACTTTGTTCCGTCGTATTAGAGGAGATAAATTGTAGTTGTTCGTCAATCTGTTCGCTAGTAGCCACAATACTGTTGAGGATTCCTTTGGTTTTATGGATTAAATTAGTACCATTCACGACCTGAGTGTTACCTTGCTCCATCGCTTGCAACACTTCTGAGGTTTCCTTTTGAATATTAGTTACCAAATGTTGAATATCTTTAGTGGATTCGGTAACGCGATCTGCTAAGCCTCGAACCTCTTCGGCGACAATACGGAAACCTTCACCATGCTCCCCAGCGCGAGAAGCCTCAATCGAGGCATTAAATGCTAGTAAATTAGTTTTTTCAGAAATTCCCGAGATAATTTCGACAATTTGGGCTATTTCTTGCGAAGATTCGGCTAATTGTTTCACTTTTTTGGTCGTTCCCGCCACCGTAGTCCTAATATTTTCAATGCTTTCTACAGTTTGCTCCACGATTTTATCGCCCTTTTGAGCTTTGTTGCGAGCAATTCTAGCTATTTTTGCTGCTTTTTGAGTAGAGCCATCTACCTCTTGGAGCGATTGATTAATTGCGGAAATTTTATTCAAAGTAACATTAATTGCCGCTACCTGATCTCCTGCTTTGGTAGATAGTTGGTTGACAGAGTTTTCACTATTTTGAGAAAGTTCATTAACTTCATTAGAAACCTTTTGTACTTTTAATACCAAATTTCGTAAATTATTCAGAGTCGAGTTAAAAGCATCGGCGATCGAACCCACAACACCTTCTGTCATAGGTGCTTTAACCGTTAAATCTCCTCTTTGTGCTCCTTCAATTTGTAACAGGAGATTAATGACTTCTTGTTGCAGATTTTCCTTGGCTTGGCGTTGTTGCTCAGTTTCTAGTTGTTGTTCATCGGAAAGTCTCATTAATTCAGTTTCTGAAGCTACAATACTGTCAGCCATGCGGTTAAAAGTCTGAGTTAATCTGCCAACTTCATCTTGACTAGTGACTTTCGCCCTAACTTCGCGATCGCCAGAAGCAAAATCCTGAGCCATCCGTTGTAACTTTTCAATCGGTTGGGAGATCTCATTTCCTAAATAATAAGCGATCGCACTACTAATTACTACTACTACTAACAAGACTAGACCCTGAATAGTTAAACTATTGAGAACTAGAGCATTAAGACTATCTTGTGCCGTTCCCCGTACTAGAATCGCGATCGCTTTTCCGGCATAATTAGTTATAGATTGAGCCGCCACAGTATAGGTTTTGCCATTAATTTTCGTGATTCCCGTGACTATATCATTGGTAGCAGCTGCCTGCTCAAGCAGTGAAAGATCAGCAAGCAATTGAGATTGCATTTTGCCGTCTTTTACTTGTATTTGAGAAACTTCTGGCTTCAATATGCCATTAGCGCCAATTTGATAAACGCCACTGTAACCACCTTTAAATGACTCCAGTGTCTGAGCAACAATCGGAGTTTTTACCAGATCGCCAGCAACTAAAGCTCCGATTGTAACCCCTCCAAGTTTTCTGACGGGAGTAACTGTGTAGCGGACTAAAAAACTGTCTTGTTCACTGGCTGTTTGTGCTTTTTCTTTTAAAATCAATTCCGCAAAACGAGGACTTTCTGCTACTAGATCCTGATAAGAAATAATTTCTGTGCTTTGAAGTTGAAGATCATTTTTTAGTGCATGAGTTACTAAACCTTGGGGATCGAATTTTTGTCCAAAGCGGTCAAGACCGGCGTTACTGATAATATTGGCATTGACATCTACTAAGGTGGCGAATTCAATCTTTCTTTGCCAATTTTCTCTAATTAAAACTAATTTAGCTTCGGCATCAGGCTGTTTTTTCAGTGCGGCGTTGATTAAGGTTTGATTATTGGCTTGTCCTGCAAAACCAGATTCCATTTGGTCAATTTTATTACTGTAATTACTTTTGGCAACTTCTAGCTCAGAAATTGCCTGTTGTAATAACTCCTTTTTGCCGACATTAATAATTAATAATGCACCGACGCCTACAACTCCTAAGACTGAGAATAATTGGGTAGCGAGAACGGTGGTAAATTGTTTACGCCGAATCGGTAAATTGGCGAAAAAACTGAAGAATTGTGGCTTACCAGATTGTGACCGAGAAAAAGAGCTTGCTCCCGGTTCGACATTCAGAATTGTCGGATCTTCTCCCACAATCTCTCCCACATTTTCTGAAATAAATCCTGAATCAACAGCAGAACTATCAATCAAATTATCAAGAGCTTGTTGCGCAACATTGCCGTAGGTTCCACCTTGATCTAACTCGATAATTTCTTGGTAAGCTGCGATCGCTTTTTGAATATGCCCTTCTTGTTCTAAGCTATTTGCCGCAATAACTTTTTCAACAATATTAATATCATTAATAACTTCAGATTGATTATCAGAAGATGATTGATTATTAGACATAATATTTATTCCTAAAAATAGTAGTTTATACAGGCAATAAGGACTGTTGTGATAATTGTTCTAATAAAAGATCTGTCTTGACAAGGGCTATATCTTTCTCCTCTTGTCGGACAAGACCATCACATATATTTTTCAAGACAGGAGAATTATTGGCAAAAAGAGATTCACTTTGATGCTGTTCAACCTGAATCACGCCTTCAAGACTTTTAATCACTAAAGCTACTTTTTTTTGGTAATTTCCATTTGAGTAATGTAAAATTAGTACAGTTTGTTGCGATTTTACTTGATTTTTATTGTCTGAAATACCTAAAAAATTTTCTGTATCTAAAACCCACAATAAAGAACTTTTATAGTTAACAACTCCTAACCAAAAATTAGCTATCCCAGGTATTAAACAAATATCTTTTGATTGCAATTGAATCAACTTATCTATATGCTCTAAAGATAATCCTAAATAAACACTCTTGGCAAGTCCAATACAAAAATATTCTTGCATTATTAAAGATAAATACTAAATACTAAACTCTAAATTTTAAAAATTTCTTACTACCAAAAAACCTCTACTTGATAAGGTAGCTTAGGCTGCATGTTGAGTAACTGCTTCGATTAACTTTTGTGGAGCATAAGGCTTCGTAATATATTCATTGCCACCTTGACGTAAAGCCCAAAAACGATCAAAATCTTCGGATTTAGAACTACAGAATAAAATAGGAATATCTTTCCATTGGTCATGATTGCGAATCTTTCGACATAGATCTAAACCACTTTCTCCTGGCATAACTATATCTAGTAAAATTAAGTGAGGAATAGTATTATTTTCTAGCCATTCCCAGGCAGCTTCTGCACTATCAGCAATAGCTACAGTAAAACCAGCATGGGTTAATAATGCTGAAATCATTTGCTGTTCAGCATGGGTATCTTCAACAATCAATATTTTTTTTGACATTTGCTAACCAAGCTCCTAAGAAATTATTTTATATATTATGCTCTCAAGCAGTATATTTTTTATTATTCCCAAAATTATGAGCTCAATAACAAACCAGTAATAGATCAGTGAAACATTAACTAGTAATTAATAATTCACCAAGAATACAGTATTTTTCCGTACCATATTGATTAGCTCCTGGGGTTCAAAAGGTTTGGTTAAATATTTATCTGCTCCCACTAATTTTGCTCTCATCCGATCAATAATGCCATCTCTTCCAGTAAGCATAATAATCGGAACATTTTGGAACTTTTGAGAACGTTTTAGCATACTACACAAGTCATAGCCATTGATATCAGGCATATTAATATCCATTAAAATTAAAACTGGCATATTACGAGATAGTTCTCGTAAGGCATTAGTAGCATCAAGCACACTAATAACTTGATAACCTACTGGCTGTAAAGTCATTTGAACTTGTTTTTGGACTGTTTTACTATCATCAATACAAGCAATTATAGGAAGAGTCTTGGGATGAGCTTGTTCTTGATTTTGAGATACTATTTTTTTCTGAATTAATGGAGAAGTAACCTGTTTTTTTTGATTGGCAACAGGTTTTTTAGTAGTATATTTTGTCTGATTTTGATTTGTTTTTACATTATGGGGCGAACTTTTAATTAATCCTTGATCAAGGAAAGATTGTAGATATTTAGCCATGCGATTATAGTCAATTCCAAACCTCGAAGCTAAGTCGTATAAACAAATTTTTTCAAATAAAGGATTGACAAAATCAGATAATTTTTGGGTCTCAGCAAAAGCAGCAAAAGCAGCATCATTTTGGGTTATATTTTTCCAAGATTTATAAAAATCAAATGCTTTGTTTTGGGCTAAATAGAGTAGTGATAGGGGTGAGTCAAGAGAGATTCTAACTTTTTTCCAGATATCTATATATTCTTGGTCAATCAATTCTTGCCAGGGAAAACTAGTCATTGAATCGCCTGGTAACTGTTCATCTCTAATAATAATAGATGCTTGCTCAATAGTTAAAACTTGATTTAAAGCTTCTTTGGTCAATTCTAGTAATAGCTGCTGGAAATCTGTTGGGGAAAAATTTTGTTTGGCACTCCATTGACATAATTGTTGATAGTCTATTCCCTTGGCAGTTACTTGCGGAAAAGCCAATTTTGTTTTAGTTGCCTGCCACAAATAAGTTAATCTTTCTTTCTGCGCTACGGTGCTAGTAGCATATTGTATTTTTCCCTCATGCAAAAAGATCTTCCACCCCACAGAAATATCTTTGGGTTCGGGAATCATTAAACAACCAGACCAGCCTTGTTGTGATTTTTCTTCTAAAATTTGACTTGGACTCTTGAGATGATTATTCATGAAACTCAAATGAATACTAATTTATATCGGGAGTGCTTGATCTATATTTCCCAAAAAGATTACAGAAATAGCATGCAGTCAGAGAGATCTCGTCGTAAGACGGCAGACGGTGCTCCGCCGTGCGACGGCGGAATCAGCCCCTTGGCTTCCTCTGACTTCGTCAATTAGATTTTAGTATTACAGTTAATATTGCCTTTATGTCTTTAATCGTTGCCGGAGAACGTTCTGGAGTAGGAAAGACCACGATTACTCTGGCATTACTCGCTTTTTTGTCTCAACAAAAGAAAATAATTCAATCTTTTAAAGTAGGTCCTGACTATATCGATCCGATGTTTCATACTGCTTTAACTAGAATTCCGGCGCGTAATCTCGATCCAGTTTTGACTTCTCCTGAATATGTGAAATCTTGTTTTTGGCAACATAGTCAAAGAGCAGAATATGTCCTTGTAGAAGGGGTTATGGGATTATTCGACGGTGTAGAATGCCCTTCATCGTCGAACCAAACTTTTAATTCTGATTTAACTGTCAATTATGCAAGTACTGCTTATATTTCCCGTTTGTTAGACATTCCTGTGTTGTTGGTTTTAGATTGTTCTAGTATATCTGGTTCTATTGCTGCGATCGCCTATGGTTACTGTAATTTAGATCCTCAAGTTAAAATCGCTGGAGTGGTACTTAATCGGGTAAGCAGCGATCGCCATTTAGAACTCCTACAAAATGCTTTGCAGCCCCTGAATTTGCCAATTTTAGGAGTATTACGTCGGGTCGATAAGATCACTATTCCGGATCGCCATCTGGGGCTAATTCCCACTACAGAACTCCCCCAAATCTCAGAAATCTTTGACCGTCTAGCCTATATTGGCCAAACCTGCTTTAATTGGGAGCTATTAATGCCACTTCTTGAGAGACAAGAGATGGGGGAGCAGGGAAAGCAGGGAGAGATAGGGAGATGGGGAGATGGGGAGATGGGGGAGACTAATCACTTATCATCTCTGAGAATTGCCGTTGCTTATGATCGCGCTTTTAATTTTTACTATCAAGATAATTTGGATCTTTTCGGGGAACTGGGTGCAGAAATTATTTACTGGAGTCCGTTACAAGATGAAACTCTACCGAACGATATTACAGGCTTGTATTTTGGTGGGGGATTTCCCGAAATATTTGCTGGAGAGTTAGCCGCTAATTTGCCGATGCGGCAACAAATTCGTCAAGCGGCGACTTCTGATATGCCTGTTTATGCAGAATGTGGCGGCTTAATGTATTTATGCGATCGCTTAATTGATCTGAATCAAAAATCTTGGTCAATGGTAGGTGCTATCCCTGTTACTACAACTATGATGTCTCGTCTAACCCTAGGTTACCGTCAAGCAATTCCCCTAAGTTCCACTGTTTTATTTAATCAAAAACAGCAACATTATCCCGTAATTTGGGGACATGAATTTCATCGTTCTCAAATTACGCCTAATTCCGAACAACCGATCTGGAAAATGAGAGGAGCTAGTCGTCATAGTCCAATACTCTATGATGGCTGGCACATCAAGCAAATACACGCTTCTTATCTCCATCTTCATTTTGGAGAATATAAATTTTTACTTAAGAACTTTCTGCGGCATTGCCAGAAATATCTAGATCAGTTAGGATAATTTCAGCTTGAAAATATTCAAACATACCGTTTAGGGATATAGGAGGTGATGCCCATGATAGAAAGTAGTAGTAGTATGATGGGTCTCCTGGTTGATGATAGTCGGCTGTGCGCCGGGGCTGTTCTCTAATAACAGTTTGTGACCTTCTTTAAGAAGTACTGAACAAGTTAGTCTGTTGGAGTTCCTTCCGGCAGTCAGATTTCAACCAAGAGATCCTAACTAGACCGCCCTCACATCATGATATTTTATTTGGTAAGCTCTGTTCTTATTAGGTAATTTATCTGAGTGGGGGCGGATAGTTTTTGGGATTCCACTGCATTTTTTGAAGTTATGAGCTATTATCAAACACTCCAAGTTCATCCCCAGGCGACTCAGCAAGAAATTAAAAAATCCTATCGACGCTTGGTTAAATTGTTTCATCCTGATACTCAGACCCCAAGTGCCAATAATAATAAAATTATTGAACTCAATGCTGCTTACGAGATTTTAGGCAATCCGCAAAATCGCCGCCAATATGACTACGAACTAAAATTAGGCATTAGTCAACAATTTATTAGCGATACTCAAGAAAGAACAGCTCAGGCGTCTCAAGAATATCATCGTTATCGTCGAGCCAACAAGCAAGAAGGGCTGAGTTATCAAGAGTGGATGCAAAAAGTATATCATCCTAGCGATCGCTTAATTCGTCAAATTATTCAGCCTCTCAAATCAGAAATCGACAATTTAGCCGCAGATCCTTTTGACGATCAATTACTCGAAGCTTTTCAACAATACCTAGAACAATGTAGTGACTATCTACAATTATTGCAACAGAAGTTTTCTGCCTATCCCAATCCTCCTCAACTAGCTAATGTGGCAGCTAATCTGTACTATTGTCTCAATCATCTTGGTGATGGTATTAAAGAACTAGAATGGTTTACTCTCAACTACGATGAGCATTATCTCCACACTGGTCAAGAAATTTTTAGAATTGCCGAACGGCTAAGATACGAAGCCAGCTTCCAAATCTAATGACTAAATGACAAATGATGGATAATCAATCCTTAATTTTTTTGGAAAATTAGTTTATCCTGAAGGAGTAACTTTACATAACGTTACGTTCTCCCACACTAATTTTTTATTCATGAAATGTATTATTAATCGTCGAGCAGAGTTTTCTGCGAGCCATCGCTATTGCTTGAGTGAACTTACAGAAGCAGATAATTATCGCCTTTTTGGGGCTTGTAGTCGCTTTCCTGGCCATGGACATAATTATGAGCTCTATGTATCTCTCGAAGGGGAACTAGACGAATATGGCATGGTAGAAAATTTATCTACTGTCAAAAAAGTAATCAAACAGGAAGTTACTAGTCAACTTAACTATTCTCATCTAAATGATGTTTGGTCAGAGTTTCAAGATACTCTACCGACAACAGAAAATATTGCCAGAATAATTTGGCAGAAACTGGCACCTCACTTATCTCTAGTGAATATAAAACTTTATGAACACCCCCAACTCTGGGCAGATTATCAAGGACAAGGTATGGAAGCATCTTTAACAGTTAAAACCCATTTTAGTGCTGCTCATCGTTTGGCATCACCAAAACTCAGTTTAGAAGAAAACACCAAGATTTATGGTAAATGTGCCCGAACTCATGGACATGGACATAACTATCATTTAGAAGTCAGTGTGGTGGGGGAAATTGACTCTCGTACTGGGATGTTAGTCGATCTCGGAGCCTTACAAAAAGTAATCGATGATTATGTAGTGGAGCCTTTCGATCATACTTTTTTAAATAAAGATATTCCTTATTTTGCTGAAGTAGTTCCCACAGCAGAGAACATCGCGCTCCATATTGCTAACTTGTTGCGATCGCCAATTCAGCAGTTAGGAGCTGAATTAGATAAAGTCAAGTTAATTGAAAGCCCGAATAACTCTTGTGAAATTTATTGTCGCTCAAGAGGATCGCAAAATTCTAATAATACTGTTACGAAAGAGCTAGAACCAGCTATCGCAATTTAAATTGGGAAGATAATACATTTTTTGTTATCCCATAAATTATTCTGTTGTTGTACAAAGGATTAATAGATAGCAAAAATACCTAATCTCACAATAGGAGTGACTTACATGGAATCTCAAGAAACAACTACTGCAACCCAGATTGGTTTGAGTACTGAAACCCCTGGAGCAATTACCAACCCATCTCCAGCCGATCAACCAGTACAACAATGGTTAGATATGGGTAAGGATTTTGTATCCAAATTGTCTGATTATGTCACAGAGTTTATCTCTGACAACGAAAAGCTATTAGTTAACCTACTTTTATTCTTCCT
>JASJDR010000157.1 GCA_030065615.1 Xenococcus sp. MO_188.B8
GGATAAAAAATCAAAATAGTCTTCTAATGTAGTAGTTGAAAACATAAATTACACCTGGAAATAATTTAATCATATCTATTTCTATTGATGTTGGAATTAAGATAGTGCGATCGCTTTTTAGTTATTACCAATATTGTGATCGCTTTTTAGTGATTTCAAATATTGCAATTACTATAATTAGAAAAAGATATGACTGTTTATAATTAACGATAAATTTTCTAAATCGGCGATTAAGTAGATTATGGAAGAAATACTGGAGTTAAAAGACTGTCTGCTAAATCATCAATATGAACGTGCGATGACTATAGTTGAAGAACTAGAACTAATGGGGAGACAGGATAAAATTAATAACTTAGAATCTTTTCTGATTATTTTGTTAATTCATCTGATTAAAATACAAGTAGAAAAGAGAGTAACCAGAAGTTGGCGTAGTTCAATTTTAAATAGCCTGCGAGAAATTCAAAAACGCAATAAATTAGGCAAGAAATCACAATATATTAAACCAAATAAATGGGGTAAACATTTTGACGCTATTTTTCCAGATGCTATTTTTAAAGCTGCCGATGAAGCTTTTGGGGGCATTGAAATTAAGGAACTCAGGTCTTTAGTTAACTTGAATGTTTTGCAAAAGAATACTTTAGAATTGCTTGAGCTTACCTATACCTTAGATGGAGATAGTCTGGTTCAGCTAATTTGCGATCGCTTTCCTATTGGCCCTTTAGAGTAGCATAATAAGGTTATTTATTTTGATTTGGTGCTTAAGAATTCTCGTATTGTGTGGGGCAATTTTTTAGTTTCTTGTTGATAGGTTAATTGTAATAATTGATATCCTGTTTTCATAACGCGATCGCGATCAAACCTAGTTACTAATTGTTCAACAGAATAAATACCACCAAAAGCTTCTTTTGCTGCTTCTAAGCTAGCCAATTCTATTGCTTCCTCTAGGTAATTATTCCAATCACTTTCTTTAATATAAAAAGAATTTTTGTCTATGAGGTTTAATTTCTTAATTCCCACTACTGCATTAACAATTGAAGCCAACCAAGAATTGGTCATCCTTTGTTCGGCTTGATGTTTAATTAAATGAGATAACAGCAATACTAGATAGGATTCAATATTTCTAATAATCGCTTTCTTGCTCATTTCTTCTAGTTCATCAATAAGCGCGATCGCTTCAGTCGTATTACCAGCAACCAGCAACTCTCTTAATTGTGCGAGTTCTTCCATTGTTTAGATACCTTAGAACTCTATACTTACGGTTTTTCTAGTTTATACCATCTAGAGAAAACCTAGAATGGAATGAGTCAGGCGATCGCGCAGCGCCTACCTTCGGGGCATGCGAAGCGTTATTCTTTAGGACGGCGAAAGACGCTTGTCCAGCTCCGTGTTCTAGGCTTTGTAAGAGGTCGGATCTTGGTGCCCTAAAGGATACACCTTCGGATAAGGTTTCCTCACCTAGCGGTGCGACCCCGCGGAGGTTTCCTCCGTTTATCCAGAGCACCGATCTGGACAAGCCCAGCTTCGTGTTCTGGGCAAGGGAACGCGCACAAGAGAAAGCACGCCGACCTAAAGCTAAGGAAGCGGTCAGACCCCGCGCCGCCGCCAGAAGCAAACGGGTTGTACAAGACGGATATAAATTATTGCAACAAAAATTTACATTGCGTTAATCTAACTTAAGTATCACTTCAGAATCAAAAAAACCTATCCTATGCTTCTTAATACTGACAAAATTACCAAAACATCAAGCATAATAGCGGAAAAACTTTTGCCACAAAATGGAGGTAATTCTGAGAAAGAACGTCAGCTATCCAAACTCAAAACAGTTCCTTATCGCAATAAGCTTTCTGAAAGACTTTCTTCTCAACCTTCAGAGTCTCTGGGGAGAATTCTTAAAAGCGTAGAAGCAATCGAATATGTCACTCAAATTGCTTTGTTGCAAGATCTAGTATGGGAAGTAGTGGATGCTCGGATCAATAATAATTATCCAAGAATTATGAATGTTGCTATGAATGCCATTGGTGATGGGGCAAGTTTGCACCTAAATCCCCAACTTAGAATTCCTAAGCAGCAGCTCATGACTAATCTTCACTGGATGCCGGGAGGTTATTTATCAGACAGTGGACATCAGGATATCCTCGCGGGATTAAGATACCTTAATTATCTTTATCTCTTTTCTACAGGTAGTCCTTTTGAAAGCTTTTTCGATAACTTAGTCCCTAGAGTCAAAGATGAATTTATCGAAAATTATTTTCCCAGCCTTAACCCCAAACGAATATTAGATTTGGGTTGTGGAATTGGGCACAATACCATCTCTCTGAAGAATTTATATCCCAATGCACAAGTAACAGGAGTTGATCTTGGAGCAGCTATGCTCCGGTGTGGCTACGTAAATGCAAAGTTATTGAACCAGGAAATAGAATTCTCTCAACAGAATGCTGATTGTACTGAATTTCCTGACGGACATTTCGACCTAATTACTAGTTTCTTTGTATTCCACGAAATAACCAATACATCAATGAAACGAATAATAGGTGAATGCGCTCGCCTTCTTCGTCCAGGAGGAGTTATGGTACATTTTGACGCAGGAATATTTCTCGATCCCCGAACTCTAAAAGCGAAAGTATTTCGAGATATTCAAGCACTGTCTAACAATGAAATTTTCATCGTGTCTCCTCCTTTACCTACAATAGAGAAGATGATTGAGAAATCAGGAATGAAACCTGTCGTCACTAAAATTGGAGATCCAAGTGTTGTAAACAATAATTTAGGACAGTGGCAAATAGTCGCAGGGGTTAAACTTTAATTAGTTGCAAGTAGGCTGATGATACACCCTAATAAATTGCTAAGTCTTATCAATTATCTATTGGTAAAACGCGATCGCAGACAAATAAAGTTCCTGAAGCAACACAGAGGGGAATTGTCAATAGATTAACTAAAGGAATACTAACTAAAAAGAAACAAACTAGAGCAAAACTACCACTAGCCGGAAAACTTTTGACAACGATATTTAACTTTTTACAGAATTTTAACCGTCTTCTTTCTAAAGCCGAGTCCATAAAATCAAGACCAATAATAGTAGTTGTTAAAATAAACCAACCTACAGTAACAATTAATGTACCGATACCTGGAAAGAAGTTAAGGACTGATAAGGGAATCCCAAAACCTATCATGAGGACAATCTTTTTTAGTTCGTATAAGATTGCTCTACCAAGATCTCTAGCTAGACTAACTTCTACAATTTCTATATTTCCTGTGCGAATTTCCTCCAACTTTTCCGAGAGTTGTCCATACCAAGGCGCACCCAATAAAACTCCGAACTGAGTAAAGATAAATCCTGTGACGACCAATAAGATAATCGTTAATAGAAATTGCAGTAAAAATATTAATCCCGATACTCCATAATTGAGAATTGATAGCCAAGCGGGAAGATCGGCAATTAATTGACTTATTCTAGTAGAAATATTAACTTGAATTTCTGCGATCAATTCTAAGCCAAAAAATAGTAAACCACCGTAAATTGCGATCGCGATAATTAGATTAACGAAGATTGGAACCACAATATATCCCAATAGTTTAGGATAGCGTACGAATAAGATGAAAGCTCTAAAAGGATAGGTTGCCCCCGCAACAGTGCCAAATCCACCTAAAACCTTTTTAATCATGCAAAAGTGCTAACCTTACGAGACAGTAGATTCAATTCTAAGCAATTTTCTATATGCTTTGCGATCTTGTTTTCTAACAGAAAAGAAAAAGCCCAATAAAAGATAATTTAGTTTACAGAGGCTTTAATGAACCAGCCTGAAACACCAGCTAAAATTGCTGTCAACAACACAAAAACTATTTGTCGCCAGTTTTTAGATTCCCCTAATTGGGTGAGCGAAATTTACTGTGGTAAATAGAGAGTTTGTTGGCATGCGCTCATAAGGAAATGCGCTAGATGCTTTGGTTCCCAGTTTTGCTTTGGCTTTAGACTGGAGGAACTAGAATTAATTGTCAAAATGCCAACTTAGGTAATTTCTGGATAGGGCTAAAATACTTCTGCCTTTAGTAATGACAAAAAAATAGGTAACAGATAATTTTATAACTATCTATTACCTAATAATTGTAGTGCTGGAATTTGCCAGAAAATCAATTAATTTTGTTAATCGAATATTCTGTTTTACTCCTTGTTTTTTACTCCTTAATTCTCAATTCTATGCTTGTTGAGCGTTTTTCGGAGGTAACTTAATATTTTTTGCTAAACCAAAAGTTTCTAGAGTTTTAATAATCATCCATGTAATATCAATTTCCCACCATGCTAAACCATGACGAGCAGAATATTGATAAGCGTGATGATTATTATGCCAACCTTCACCAAAAGTTAGTAAAGCAACCCACCAACAATTACGGGAATTATCATCAGACTCATGGCTTTGATAACCAAATTTGTGAGTGGCACTATTAACTAACCAAGTGCAATGGAAGACAACTACTAAGCGAACAAAAATGCCCCAAATTACAAAAGACCAACCCCCACAGAAGAACAGGATTAAGCCTAAAGCAACTTGAATCGGAACCATAAATGTTTGACAAAAATTATAAAAAGAGTCGTTTTCAATATCTTTTACGTAACGTTTAGCAATCTCGTCTGCAGGATTTTCGAATAACATCCATCCTATGTGACTCCACAAAAAACCACGATTGGAATCATGGGGATCTGGTGTGGTATCAGAAAATTTATGGTGAACACGGTGTAGTCCAATCCATTCAAGAGGACCACCTTGGCAAGCAAGAGTACCTAAAAATATAAAAAAGTATTCTACAAGTTTGGGGGCTTCAAAACTACGATGAGTAGCTAGGCGATGAAATCCTACAGTAATTCCCCACTCGGTAATACAATAAAGGGCGAAAGCAACCCCGACTGCTCCCCAACTAAAGTTACTGGGAAAAAAGGCCAGCAATGCGATCAAGTGGATTGAGGCCATGTATGATATTATTCCCCAATTTAGGGGTCGTCTTTCTGATGTAGCAATTGTCATTTAGTAACCTGAATCTCAACATTTACGAATTATAAGTTCTGCCGGCTCTTTAAGAGGCAAAACTGGGAGTAGCAAAAAGTAAAAAATAAAGATATATTTGGTTATTACCTTTTACTTGTTGCCAAAAAACCGATTCTTGCAGTGAAGATGTTCTTCTGGATTTATCTATCGATAGAAATCCCAGGTTGATATAAAATCTGGAAATGATTTTCGATAGTAATTTATTCCACAAACAAACATTATCTCTGCATGAAAGATAGTTACACTCTGCTAGCAAAAGCAGAAAAAGCACTATTACCGATTTTTTCTGGTATTGACACTCAGGTCAAGAGTAATTTGAAAAAAGTGTTAAATGCTTATCGCGATCGCAAGGTAGGGGTTCAACATTTTGCCAGCGTTACTGGTTACGGACACGATGATCTTGGTAGAGATACCTTAGACCGCGTATTCGCTGATGTTATGGGGGCAGAGGCTGCCCTGGTCAGAGTACAATTTGTCTCTGGCACTCACGCGATCGCTTGTGCTCTATTTGGAATACTTCGTCCTGGGGATGAGATGCTAGCGGTTGCTGGAGCACCTTACGACACCCTAGAAGAAGTAATCGGTATTCGCGGGAACTCTCAAGGCTCCCTTGCTGAGTTTAACATCCAATACCGCCAATTAGACTTGGCGATCGCTGGAGAAATCGATTGGCAAGCGTTAAAAACAGCGATCACACCGCAAACTCGCCTCGTGCTGATTCAACGTTCCTGTGGTTATTCGTGGCGTCAAAGTTTATCGCTCGCAGATATTGAAAAAATAGTTACAATTGTCAAGGCGCAAAATCCCCATACAGTTTGTTTTGTGGACAATTGTTATGGAGAATTTACTGACAACCTAGAGCCGACGGCAGTCGGTGCCGATTTAATGGCGGGTTCTCTAATTAAAAATCCTGGGGGAACTATTGTAACCGCTGGGGGATATATCGCGGGTCAAGCCGAATTAGTAGAGGCTGCCGCTTGTCGATTGACCGCCCCAGGGATCGGTAGTAGTGGTGGTGCGACTTTCGAGCAAAATCGTTTAATGTTTCAAGGTTTATTTCTCGCTCCCCAAATGGTCGGCGAAGCGCTCAAGGGAACTCACCTCATTTCCTATGTATTCGACCAATTAGGCTATCCCGTGAATCCTCTCCCTTTAGTACCCCGTCGTGATATCATCCAAGCGATTAAACTCGGCAGCGCCGAAAAACTTATTGCGCTTTGTAAAGTGATTCAACAGCATTCTCCCGTAGATTCCTATGTCGAGCCTGTTCCTGGAGCAATGCCAGGTTATGAGAGCAAATTAGTCATGGCGGGAGGAACCTTTGTTGATGGTAGTACCTCGGAATTTTCCGCAGATGGGCCTTTAAGAGAACCCTATATTGTTTTTTGTCAGGGGGGAACTCATTGGACTCATATTGCGATCGCCCTTGAGGCGGCGATGGAAGTTTTGCATGAGTTTGACGACCCTTAGGGGAGTCAAGGTAATAGTTAAAACAATCAGTTGGTAATAGGCAAATAATCTTGAATCAGGATTTTAAAATAACTATAGTGCTAGATAAAAATAGCAAATCATGGTATTAAATTGTTAATTGTTCCTGATTAATTGTCCTCTAAGATTTACTTTGCCTGTACCCTATAGTCTGTAACCAGTAACCGTTAAAAGAATATGCCTCTAACTCTTTCTCCCACACAGCAAAAACTGTTTGAACGTAGTTTGCAGAATATTGAGAATGTTGCGAGTTTGTTTTCGGAGGCGCAAACCTTATTTCCTGATTTTGAGCCTGATATCACAGGAATCAAGCATCAACTGCAGAGTCCTTTCTCAATTTTTATTTGTGGTGAATTTAATGCTGGTAAATCTAGTTTACTCAATCAACTAGGAGAAAATGCGATCGCCCCTGTGGGGATTTTGCCTACGACTAAAGAGATCGAATCCTATAATCCAGAAGGTTTCGGTGGACTGGTCTTCATCGATAGTCCGGGGACAAACTCTATTATCAATCAGCATCAAGAGTTAACCGAAAATTATCTTAAACAAGCAGATATTATTTTATTTCTGACTTCTATAGAACGACCTTTAAGTAAATCTGAACAAGATTTTTTGACTATTGTCGATAAGACATGGGCGCGCAAAGTTATTGTTGCAGTGAATAAGATTGACTTAGCTACTTCAGAAGAGATTGAGCAGGTTACTAATTATATTGCAGAGGGTTTAAGCGATATCTTTACCGAAACTCCCCCAATTTTTCCTATTTCTTCCCATACTGGAGACGGAATGGATAAGTTAAAGAATTTTTTATTAGCATTCTTGGCAGAAAAAGAAAGAATGAAATTAAAACTCCAAGGGCCCCACAATTCTTTGTTATTTTATTTAGATCAGTTAGTTGATAAAAATAAAATTATTCAAGAACAATTACAAGCAGAAAAAGCAATTTTTGATCGTAGTCTACGCAGAATTACCGAAAGACTAGAAGAATATAAAATGTTGTTTGGTATCTTTCAAGGTAATATTGAAGATCTGTTTAGAAATTTAACCTATTCCGTCTATAAAGTTGTCGATAATAGAATTACTTTCTTCACCGTTGCTAAGAAGAGAATCACCAATGAAGATGATGCTCTCGAAGAAAAACTAGCCATTGCCATTAAAGAAGTACAGTTAGATAACAATCTCCAGGATATTTTTAAAGAAGCGACTAGTACCTTTATCCGATACCGCGATCGCATTATCCGAGAAACCACAGAAGATATTGCAGCAACAATCACTGTAGAAAAAGATCAACTAACCATTCCTATATTAGAAAATGATGCCGTTGATGTTAAGACAATGTCAGAAAATATTAAAGCAGCAGCAGACAAAGGATTAAACAATTGTGGCAGATTAGGAATGTTTGCAGTAGTTTCAGGTTTTGGAGGACAGATTATATTTACAGCCGCATCTTTAGATGCCTCTGCCTTCGCCCTGGCCGTAATTTTTGGGATTCTTAGTTTTAATGCTTTACCAAGACAAAATCAAAAAGTTAAAGAACAATTAGAAGCGACTTTTTTGGAACTAAAGCAAAATTATACGAATACACTTTGGAAAGCTTTGGCTACAGAATTAAATGAATGTTTGGCCAAGGTTATGGAAGTAATTAAACCTCAACAAGAAGAGTTGGAAAATAAAATTAAACTTGCTGTTTCTATTGATGAAAGCATTGCGAGTAAAAAATTAGAAATTAATAATATGCTCAAAGAATTAGAACAATTGTCTTGAATTTTATGACTAATTATCACAGGAGATGTATTTTTCTATGTAAGGGTATAACTTGGAGCAATAACTGTCAGCAAAGAATTATCTGGTAAAAGTAAAGCCCCAACATAAACCTGATGACCTCAAAAAACGCATTTTCCTTTGAGTAGTTCCAAGGAAAATGCTATTCCTTGATGAACAATACCTAACGTCAGAATATTGCCAATTTTACTGCCAAATTTCCCTTCTGTTCGTTCGCGAAGCTTGGGCGAAGCCACTCTAAACTTAAAACCCAAGGTTCAGTTGTTTCCATCATCCTGATCACCAATTTAGCGAATCTTCAGTTAGAGTTTAGTGACTTTTCATGAAACCCTTTTTCTGCTTCAATTTTCGAGTTTTGTCCTGTACTGAGGCATGACCATGGCTGATGTTTTTCTCAACAGCATGGATCTATAAGCTGGGAAAACATCAGCAGTTTTATTCTTATTAATCCAGTTTAACGGGATAAATAGGAACACTGCTAACACCTATTGACCCTAGAGCGTCGATTCAGTATTTATAAATTACTAGTTAGGTGAGATGGGGGAGTGTGGGAAGAAGGTAGAGAGTGTGGGGAGAGGGGGTGGACAAGGAAGGGTGGGGGGAGTTAAGTTGTTTGTCTTCTCATTTTCCCCTTTATCTTCGCACACTACCCTATCTTCCCTATCTCTCTTTTGCTTCCCTATCCCTGTCAATTAATGATTGCTCTTGATTACTGAATCGGTGTCCTAGCTAACTCGCGCGTTTATTAAAAAAATCTGCGGCTTTATTCTGGTTGCATAAAAGTATTACAAACAAAGTGCAGCTACTTTTAAGTTGCTCAACAATTGTAAAATAAACCACACAAAGACCATTTGCTTGATTAATGAAAAACGTAGTAATCAAACCGCTTGGTAAGGTGTTAAAACAGGCTGGACTAATTTCGGATGTTCAAATTCGCACAGTTTTAGAGATTCAATCGAAAAACAATCAAGTTAAGTTCGGAAAAATTGTGGTGTCGCAAGGAATATTAAAACAAAAAACCGTAGATTTTTTTGTCGAACAATTTCCTAGGTTGTTGCAGCAGCCCACGAAAGAGCCTTTAGGTTATTATCTCCAGAAAGCTTCTTTGATAGACGCACAACAGATTGAAACTTTACTGGAAGAACAAAAGCAAACTAAACTTCTTTTAGGAGAATTAGTGGTTGAGAAAGGATTGCTGAAAGAAAAGACTCTGAAATTTTTCTTGCAATATTTAGGAAAAACAGAGAACGAGGTTCAATTATTGTCCCCTTCCTATCAAGAACTAATTAAATCCCTTCATTTAGAAACTAAAGCTGCTTCCCCTTACTCTTTACTGAAAGAAATTTTTTTCTGGACTGGAGGACATCCTTTATTAACAAGGGAAATTTGTCGGATTATATCAGATGCAAAATATTTTATTTCTGATGGTTCAGAAGAGATTTTTATTAAACAGCTAATAAAAGAGTATGTAATTCGTGATTGGGAAATTAAGGCACTTGGAGGATATTTGAAAACGATTCAATATTATTTATTAAATAACACAATCTGTCCTCCAAGAAGATTACTCAGACAATATTTACAAATTTTGGAGCAGGGAGAAATTCAGGCAAATCAAAGTCAGGAACAACAAGAATTAATTAAATTAGGATTGATAGTTAAACAAGAAAATAAGTTAAAAGTATCAAATCGTATTTATCAATCTATATTTAATTCGGATTGGGTTCACAAGCAATTATCTGCTCAAGCAAAAAAGTTGCAAACTAATTTCCATAAAGCAAGAAAAACTACGCCAAGAAATGAACAAATTTCCACAGCAACTCAAATCGAAAATGAACCTCTTTCTCAAATAGGGGCTTTTATTGTAGGGTTAGGATTATTAGTTATTGCCCCTCTAGTAATTGTGCTCAATAATTCACAGGATCAACCTGCTCTGGAAAACGATAATCTTAATGCACAATCATTATCACAATCAACTTTGTGTGTCGCTCCAATTCCTTCTAATTTAGCGAGTCAAGATGATTGGCGGCTTCGCCTTCAGCAAGAGCAACAAAATTTACAACAGCAGTTTCCTGATAATTGCCAACGCAATCTCGATAAATTAATAGTTTTAAATGCATTAAAGTTGGGCAAAGAAAATCGTGTGCTTGAGGGAATTAACAATCTTTGCCAAATTAGTGTAACTTCTGAAAGTTTTAACCAATCTCAATTTTGGCTTAGCCGTTGGTACAATTCTGCTGATTGGGGAGAGCAAACTAAGACCTACTTAAACTCTATTAGCGATTGTCCAGCAGCCAAGTTTAATTATTAATCTGTCTTCAAATAAATCTGTCTTCAAGAAACAATTTGTTTCCCAGAACACTGATTCAATAGTTATAACGAGCTAAATGTACCATCACTACCGGTTTTTTCCTCTTCTGCGGATACTCTTAAAGCTTCTCTAGAAATTTTGAGATATTTGATCAACCCTTGTAAAGGTGAGTCTGGAACCAAGCTTTCGGATTTATATTTATTTCGGCTCGATTTAGCTAGATTATGTGGGGATTTCTTAACTTTCTGGGATCGTTTAAGTTGCTCATTAAACAGTTCAACAAAATATAGAGTCATCCCAATTCCCAACCAAAATACTAAGGATAAAATGATGATCAAAGCTTGAATCGAAAGTATCCCAACTAGTTGACCTAAAACTTGTTCGGCTCGATTTACTTCTTGTTCGATATAAGGTGGTAATTGATTAACAAATAATCCCACAGCGAGGGTTCCCCAAATTCCGCAACCAAGATGAACAGGAATAGCTCCTACGGGATCGTCGATGCGGCAATATTCTAATAAGGCTTCAACCAGAATTACACATAAACCACTGACCGCACCAATAAACATGGCGTCTCCTAAAGTTACATAGGCAGAAGAGGCTGTGATTCCGACTAAACCCCCCAAAATGCCGTTAATTAATAGACTCAATGGCGGTTTATTAAGACGCAAACCCCGTAGCAGCAAAACGGAGACCCCTCCAGATGCAGCAGCAATCATAGTAGTAACAATAACATGGGGAATATGAGCCACTGCTTTGACAGAACCCCCATTAAATCCTAACCACCCCAGCCAAAGAATCAAACAACCTAAGGTGGAATAAGTCAGGTTATAAGCAGTAAACTGTTTGGGTTGAGCTGTAAATTGGTCTTTTCCTCTATGATTTGGTTCGTATCCCTGCCAACCTTTTCTGGGTCCGAGTAGGATTGTTCCTAACAAACCTGCCGTTCCCCCAACTGAATGAACTACAGTTGAACCAGCAAAATCGAGAAAATTGAGATTATTAGCTAACCAGCCATCAGGACCCCAAACCCAACGACCAGTTATCGGATAGGCAATACCTACTAAACAAAAACTAAACCAAAAAAATGCCCAAAATTTAATTCTTTCTGCAACTGCACCAGAAACAATTGTCGCTGCTGTCCCTGCAAATACTAGTTGAAAGAAAAATATCCCTATAAAAGATTGACCAGCATACATGTTAGCTAGCTCTTCAAACCCAGCGGGAAAATAATTATTCCAAGGAGGGGAAAATGTTTGAAAAAAGAAGCCTTCTTGCCCTAAAAGTGAATTGCCATCGCCAAACATAATGCCAAAACCTAGCCACCAAAAGGCAAGAATTGAAACACAAAAGACAATCAGATTTTTCGCTAAAACATTAACGGCATTTCTGGTCTGACAAAGACCAGCTTCTAGCATCGCAAAGCCAGCGTTCATGAAAAATACTAGGGCTCCCGCTACTATCAGCCAGATAATAACAAAGTAATCAGCCTCTGTTTGGCTATTGGTTTGAGCTCTTGCGATTGGATGGTAAAAGAAAGCTCCAAACAGACCAGCTATGAATAAAAAAATATAAAATATAGTACGTTTGTGATTAAGCAAATTTAGACATGGTAATACTAGGTACTGGTTTAGGGAATTTAGCCAAACCAAAATTATTTTTATTATTAGAGTAAATGAATTATTTAACAATCAATGAAAGGCAACTCCCAAGGAAAGTATAGAACTAAATTATTTAAAATATTATTCTCTATTATTCTCTAAAAATCAAGGTGCATATAGCAATTTTTAATCAAGTGCATTACATCCTCAGCAACTCTGTATCGTCTACAAGAAGCACGATAAGTTACAAACTGGCCTCTTCGAGATCAGGTTTGATTAGCTGCAAGATACTAAATTAGTTTTATACGTGTTATTTTAAACTTTGATTTTCAATCTTTAAATTAATTGCTGAGTCTTGATCTTTTGTCCGCAGAATCAGGGACGAAAAATTATACTGAGGAATTATTGCTTTGAGAACCAAAAAAAATTATAATGCTTCTAGCGCCAGGGTAGCTCAGTGGTAGAGCAGGAGACTCATAAGCTCTTGGTCGGGAGTTCAACTCTCCCCCCTGGCATTTGTACAGTGACTAATTATTTGTCGTTGGAAACAGATTAGTGTCATTGGGACTAATAATAACTAATTAAACGTTGTAGAGACAGATTGCAGTGCTTATTAAAAGACGCGAGGTTCTAGAAATTGTAGTAAATAATCGGCTCCGCCTGCTTTAAAACCTACTCCCGAAAGCTTGAATCCACCAAAAGGTTGACGGTATACGATCGCGCCTGTAATAGTACGATTTATATAGAGATTGCCAACTTCAAATTCTTGACCTACTCGGGTTATATGCTCGGGAGTTCGCGAATATAAGCCACCAGTGAGAGCATAGTCTGTATTATTGGCAATAGCTAATGCTTCATCAAAATTACTAGCCTTTGCGATCGCTATAATGGCTCAACCGGATTTAGGATAATGTTCACTTGATCAATAGGCTGAATCTTCTAGGTTTAGTATTAATCTAATGTTGCTAAATTACCAAATTGATTCGAGATTTAAACTAAATCCTGGTAAGACATCTTCTGCCGATAAAGTATCTGGATTACTCAATACCTTAATTTCTTGTTGTGGTTGATAAATTTCGACAATTTTGTTTTTAGGATCGATTAACCAACCTAAGCGAATTCCATTAACTAAATATTCCTGCATTTTACGCCTTAAGCTTTCCATCGTATCAGAACGCGATCTTAACTCAAGTACAAAATCGGGACAAAGAGGAGGGAAACTCTCTTGTTGTTCTGTAGTGAGTTGGTTCCAGCGTTCTATTGTTACCCAACTGACATCAGGAGAACGATCTGCACCATTGGGAAGACGAAAAGCTGTAGAAGAGTCAAAAACTTCTCCCAGTTTGGTTTGATTATTCCAAATTACAAATTGTGCCGATAATTGGGCGTTACGTTTTCCTGTATTGCCTCCCGTGGGGGGCATAATAATTAATTCTCCATTAGCAGTACGTTCGAGGCGTAAATCTCGGTTGGCAGTAGCTAGCAGTTGGAATTGTTCCTCTGTAACTTTAAAAGTTTCGGGAATATTAATAGTCTTCATTACTTTTAAGTTGAATATCCCAATATTCATATTATCAGAGACTTTAGCGATCGCAATTAACTTGAGTTGCATATGTTAGATAGAGCGATCGCGTTACCCAACATTCCCTAATCTTCAATCAATCCCGTCTATGGGAGCAAAACCTTGGCGTTGAATATTTTCGGTGACAACGCGGGGTTCTAGAAATTGTAGTAAATAATCAGCTCCTCCTGCTTTAGAACCTACTCCCGAAAGCTTGAATCCACCAAAAGGTTGACGGGAAACGATCGCGCCTGTAATAGTACGATTAATATAGAGATTGCCAACTTCAAATTCTTGGCCTACTCTAGCTATATGTTCAGGAGTACGGGAATATAAACCTCCAGTGAGAGCATAATCTGTATTATTCGCAATAGCTAAGGCTTCATCAAAATTACTAGCCTTGATCACAGCTAATACAGGACCAAATATTTCTTCTTGAGCTATCACTGCTTCGGGATCAACATCGGTAAAGATTGTCACTGGCACAAAATAACCTCCTGTTGGCGCAGCCATTGATAGGGCAAGTTTGCTTTCTTGTTTACCCTGCGCAATATATTCTAAAATGCGATCGCGTGCCGTACTATCAATTACAGGGCCAATTTGGGTGCTAGGTAAGTCTGTTTCTCCGATATTTAAGGACTTAGTAGCTTCGACTAATCTTTCGACAAAAGCATCGTAGACAGTTTCCACCACAATTACCCGTGAACAAGCCGAACATTTTTGCCCTGTGTAACCAAATGCCGAGTAGACTACTCCAGCAACTGCTTGATCCAAATCCGCACTCTCATCGATGATAATGGCATTTTTGCCTCCCATTTCGGCAATCACTTTTTTGAGATGTTTTTGCCCTGGTTGTAAGATAGCTGCATCGGCATAGATGCGACAGCCAACTTCTCGCGAACCAGTAAAAGCGATTACATGGGTATCGGGATGTTTTACCATATAGGCTCCGACTACCGATCCTTTGCCAGGAACAAATTGCAATACACCTTTAGGGATGCCAGATTCGATTAAAATTTCTACTATTTTCGCCGCAATTACCGAAGAGGTTTCGGCGGGTTTGAGCAGAGTACAATTACCTGTAACTAAAGCTGCTACTGTCATTCCTGTTGCGATCGCAAATGGGAAATTCCAAGGAGAAATTACCACAGCAATGCCTTTGGGTTGATAGAAATAACGGTTGGTTTCTCCTAGCACATCATAGTGATAACCAGCATCAAGTCTGGTCATTTCTGCTCCATAGTAGCGACAAAAATCGATCGCTTCTGAGACTTCCGCATCGGCTTGGGGTAATATTTTGCCGACTTCTAAACAAATCCAAGCATTCAGTTCATGTCGCCGTGACTCCATAATATCGGATGCTTTTTGGAGAATTGCAACTCTTTCGGCAACGGTCGTATTTTTCCAGCTAGGAAAGGCTGATTTAGCAGCTCTAAGGGCTGTTTCTGCTTGTTCGACAGAAATTAGGCCAATCTCGCCGATTATTTCTTGTTCACGACATGGATTAACGGAAGTGATATATTCTGCTGTTTCCACATATTCGCCGTTAATTAAGGGTAAATAGGTTTTACCTAGGGTATCACTGACTTTTACTAAAGCTTGCTGTGCTTTGGCTCTTAATTCGGGATCTGCATAATCTGTATCTGGTGCATTTTGGAATAGGCTGTGGGGATGTTCCCCCTCCTCAGAGGAGGGTGTTAGGGGGAGGTTAGGTGGTGCAATTAATTCTTCAACAGATTTGTTAGCCAAATTTTGTCTTAAAAAAGAACTATTAGCTGTATTCTCCAGTAAACGACGAATTAAATAGGCCATTCCTGGCAATAACTTCCCATAGGGTGCGTATACTCTCACTCGATGCCCTCTTTTCACCAAAGCCTTAGCTAGTTGATCCCCCATGCCATATAACACCTGCATCTCGAAACAACGAGAGGGGATCTTGAGACTTTCTGCGATCGCGCAAGCCACAGCCTGCGATCGCACATTATGACTACCAATCGCCCCATAGAGATACTGGTGATTTTCCAGCAATAATCGGGTCATTCGTTCAAAATTGAGATCTGTTTCGGCTTTTTGGTTATATACGGGCTGTTGCCAATGATTTTGCTCTGCTTTAATAGTTTCACTATCCCAATAAGCTCCTTTGACTAATCTGACAGTGACCGGATTTCCTCTTTCTTTTGCCCAAGCAATTAATTGTTCTAAATCTTGATAAGAATCCCTAAGATAAGCCTGTAGGGTAATCCCGATATCAGTGCGATCGCGATATTCTGGTTCTAACAATAGTTCTTTTAAAATTGCCAAAGTCAAATCTTTATATTGGTACTGTTCCATATCAAAGTGAACCGCAGCACCTAACTCTTGAGCTTTAGCCAATAAAACTTTAATGCGATCGCGTACTTTTTCCTTACTACCTTGGGGATCTAAGGGATCAAATTGGGAATAAAATGCCGTTAACTTAACAGATACCTGTACTTGAGGCAAAGTTTCACTATCAACTAAATCAATGCCTTCTTGTCTTTTCCAGCTTTTAACTTTTACTGATAATTGTTCAATTAATTCTAAATATTTTTCTAGATAAGAATTAGCTTCCTTTTCAGTAATTACAGCTTCACCTAACAAATCAATAGTAAAAGCTATGCCATCCTTGCGAGCTTTTTCAATAGCTTTAATAACTTCGGCAATAGTCTCTCCTGAAATGTATTTATAAGCCAAACTTTCGACAGCTTTAGTCATGGTAGCTGCTGCGGTTTGTGCCGGAAAAGAATTAGCATCAGTAAAATTCAAAATTCCTTTCAGAGTAGATGGCAATTCTACCGATTCATCACTCATATATTGTTGTAAGTGACGAGCAATTTCCGTTTTACTTTGTAATGCAGGAATCGTATCAATCAACCGAAATAATTGCACCCGTAAACCAGGGTTACTCATAGCCCAGTCTAGAACTTTATCATCCCAACGCATTTGCTCTTGCATCCGAGCGAGAATATTTTTTTTGCTTCTAGTTGAGGCTATTAATTCTTGAGCAATTTCTTGAGTTTTAACTTCGTAACTATTTGATTGGACAACCACAATTAA
>JASJDR010000027.1 GCA_030065615.1 Xenococcus sp. MO_188.B8
TCTGAATCGGAGATTACGCCGACTAATTTTCCCGTTTCGTCAACCACTGGTAAACCACTGATCTTTTTTTCTGCTAAAATTACGATCGCTTCTTGCAGAGGGGTATTTGGTGTGACCAAAATGGGATCAGTGGTCATTATATCGGCGACAGTTTTCTTCATCTCAAGCTTTATACAGTTATAAATTTACTATAGGCTCCCGATTCACTCTAGCATTTTCTGAGGTAGGGAAAATCCTTTACACAAAGAACCTTAACTAATTTGGTTACTAATTGTTAATTGTCCCAGTTTTTGTCTTTGATCTCTATTCTATCTCCAGAAAGCGCAATCCCATTTTCCTGGCTATCAAAATAGACTAGATAATTCAACAGTTTTAGTTTGTAAGATTTCTTGAGCTGGGGCACCTCTTTTTAAACCATATTCTAAGGATAGAAGTATGGGTAAACTTGCTAATAATTGATTTGCGGAGACAGATTGGATTTCTTGGTAAATATACTTTAATCGATTAGGATTGCCAATTTCTGCCATATTAGCTATTTCTTTAAGATCCCTTTGTCCCGATTCCCACATCGCCTTGACAATTGCCCAAGTCCGAAACTGCTTGACTAAGGTTGCCACAATTCTTAAGGGGGGTTCGTTGCGATTTATTAAGTCGTTGATCAGAGTTAGAGCTGTTGCTATTTGGCGATCGCGTATTGCTGCTGCTAACTGTAAACTGTTTTGCGTATTGGAGATCACTAAAGCCGATACCGCATCAACATCAATTACTTTTTTAGTTCCTGATTCATTTTTATAATAAAGACTTAATTTTTCTAATTCATTCGACAATTGTCGCGTATTATTCCCCACAGATTCGGTGAGTAGTGCGATCGCTTGTGGCGTTAGTTTAACTCCCATGTCTGTTGCTGTTTGGCGAACATTGCGCCTAATCGCTTCGGTATTCCAATAGGGAATCAAACTAAATTCTGTTACTTGAGCATATTTTTCGATGAGCTTACTAGACTTTAAACGGCGATCGGGTTTTTTACTGGTAGTGAACAGTAAATGGGAAGTGGCAGGCATTACGGGTAAACTGCGTTGCAATTCTGCCAATAAATCCGCACCACATTGCTGACAAATTGTGGTGTTAACTAACCAAATAAGACGTTCTCCCAGGCCAAAAGGTGGGGTCATGACTTCGTTTAAACCTTCAATAATTCTCTCTGGATTATCCCCTGGATATTGATGATAATTAAAATCGATCCAGTTAGGATCTAGGACTTGGTTGTGGAGTTTTTTTACGGATTTTGCGATCGCAAAATCATCTTCTCCCCAGTAGAAATAGATCGGCATCGTCATAATCCGCCAGTTCGACGAATTTGCTAAAAAACTAGAGGTTAAAGGTTGAAAGCAAAAGGTTAATAGGTTAAAAAATAGACCATTTAGCTTTCTCCCTTAGAGCTTAATCCCTTGCTCTACTTAGTGGATAAGGTACGACGTTTCAGTGTCATTTGATAGGCTTCGATGATATCACCTTCTTGCCAATCATTGAATTTAGCACAACCAACACCACATTCGTAACCAGAATTAACCTCTCTAACATCCTCTTTCATCCGTTTTAGAGAGTCTAGACTGCCTTCATAAATTACTTTATCTTTGCGGCGGACTCTCATTTTACAATTGCGAACTACTTTTCCAGAGAGCACATAACAACCTGCCACAGCTCCCCTACCCACAGGGAATACGGCTCGGACTTCGATCTGACCCAAAGATTCTTCAACTTCTTCAGGATCTAACAGACCTTCCATCGCACCTTGGATATCATCCAATAATTTATAGATAATATCGTATTGACGAATATCTACGCCCTCATTATCCGCCGCCTGACGCGCGCCACTAGCTAGAGTGGTATTAAAACCAATAATGACGGCACCACTAGCAGCCGCTAGATCAACATCGGTTTCCGTGACTTCTCCCGGAGAACTTAGCAGTACTCGAATTTGCACTTCATGTTGAGGTAATTGCTCTAGAGAACCCAATATTGCTTCTACAGAGCCTTGAACATCTGCTTTTAGAATTAAATTTAGTTCCTTGAGTTCTCCTTCTTGAGCTTGGGCCGATAAGCTGCTCAAACTAACTCTTCTAGATGCCATTGCTTGTTGTAGACGAGAATCTCGTTGACTTTCAGAACGCTCTTCTGCCACGGCACGGGCCTCTTTCTCACTAGCATAAACATCAAATTCATCCCCTGCCTCAGGAACATCATTAAGACCTAAAATTTCTACGGCAAAAGAAGGTGTTGCTGCTTCTACTTTTTCTCCCCGATCATCAATCATCGCCCGAATTTTACCCAAAACAGAGCCGGCGACAATGCTATCTCCTACGCGCAGAGTTCCATTTTGGACGAGTAAACTAGCAACAGGCCCTCTAGTACGATCTAAATGAGCTTCAATAACAGTTCCTTTAGCTGCCCGGTTAGGATTAGCTGAAAGCTCTTCAATTTCGGAAACTAGCAAGATCATTTCCAACAACTCATCCAGATTTTCACCCTTTAAGGCACTGACCGGAACCATAGTCGTGTCACCACCCCAATCTTCAGGAACTAAGCCATGTTCGGTTAATTCTTGTTTAATTCTGTCAGGATTGGATTCTGGTTTATCGATCTTATTAATCGCAACAATTAAAGGAACCTCGGCGGCTTTAGCATGACTAATCGCTTCTTTAGTTTGAGGTTGTACTCCATCATCGGCTGCTACGACTAAAATAGCAATATCAGTAACCCTAGTTCCCCGGGCTCTCATCGCTGTAAAGGCTTCATGTCCTGGAGTATCGAGAAAGACAATTTGCTGTTGTTGCCCTTCATGCTCCACATCTACATGATAGGCACCGATATGCTGGGTAATTCCTCCAGCTTCGCCTTGTGCGACCTTACTTTGTCGAATCGAATCTAATAGCGTAGTTTTCCCATGATCAACGTGCCCCATGATTGTCACTACAGGAGGACGTAGTTGCAAATTATCCAAATCTGCCGCATCCAGCATTTCAGTTTCTTTGGTCGCTGCCGATTTCTCTTCGGGAATTTCTACGGCAACGCCTAATTCCTCAGCAACTAAGCGAGCCGTATCCAAATCTAAGGTTTGAGTAATATTGACGGCTATTCCTTTGAAAAAGAGATTTTTAATAATATCTGTTTCGGGTATTTCCAGCATTTCCCCTAATTCTCTTACCGTTAAATTGCTGGTTAAAGTTATCTTTTCTGGAGGAGTGGGTACCGATTTACGGGTTTTGCGCTCTGCTTTAGGAGTTTTATCTGCTTTGAATGGTGTTTTCTTCGGTTTTTTCGTCGCAGCTACAGTTGTTGTTTGCTTCTGCAACGATTTTGGTTTAGGAGGACGAGCCATCGATAAGCTTAGAGCAGCAGAGTCCTGCGACACCTCTTGAGAAAGTTCAAAATCATCATCATCATCATCAATGACTGGTTTTGGTCTACGTTTGCCTTTGGCTTTATTGGCTTTATTTTGCTTATCCAGGCTCTCTTCTTCTTCTTCTTCCCAAATCTTACTTTTGACTTTACGAGGTGGATTAGGACGCTTGAGTTTTTCTACTTTGGCGATCGCGGTATCTTCCTCAATTTCCAGCACAGCATCATCAGTGACCGGTAATTCCTCGGAGGGCTCCACAGAAGCTAATGTAGGCTCTGATTCAGGAGTAGTTTTTCTGGGAGGCCGCTGTAATTTTGGCAGTTGTGCAGTTTGTTTGGATTTCTTTTTGGTAGTAGCAGTTGGCTCAGCAGTAGACTTGCTGCTCTTTTCTGTAACTTGTTTAACAGAAGGCTTTTCTGGCACTCTACCTTTGACGGTTTTATTGGAATGTGGTGGAGCTGGTTCTTGAGCTGCTCTGGCAACTGGCTTAACCAATTGAGGTCGCGTTGGTGGGGCAATTATTTGTGGCTTGGCGGGCTCTTGAACCTCTGGTCCTGTAGATTGAGCAATAGTTCGCTCTACAGAAGGTATTTCTGAAACAGCGGATGGAGATTTAGGCTCAGAAGCTTTTGGTGGTGCTTGAAGTTGAACTTTTGGTGACACAGGCTGTTGAACTGAGGAACTAGTGGGCAAAGAAGATTTAGGTTGACTTGGCAATTTAGGAGGTGAGGCTAATCTGGGTGCAGAGGCGGATTCTCTTGTGGAAGTATTTGCCGAAGAATTAGATGAATTACTTTTATGATGAATGGCTAAGATTTGTTGTTTACCTTTTCTTTTGATAACTTTTTCCTTATTGCTTTGATCCAGATTGGTTTTTTTGGTACTGAAAGGATGTTTCTGGGCAATAGCTCTAACCCGTTCTGCTTGATTGTCAGTGATGGTACTGCTATGACTCTTAACTGCAATGTTAAGTTGTTCACAGATTTCTTTGATGTCTTTATTGTCCAAATTGAGTTCTTTTGATAATTCGTAAATTCTAATTTTTCCCTTGTTCATCCACTATGCCCCCTAATGCCGATTAGTAAACAGCTATTCTCTGACTATCCGTAGGTTGATGTTTATTTTCATCATTTTCGACTACCGTAAAGTTTGAAATCGCCTGATTAAATATAATTTAATTTATTTTGATGCAGTATTGTTCTGATTTTTTAAAATTAGTTCCTCCATACATCTTATTTTAAAGAAAAATGTGAAAGTGTTGGTTTTATTTTCAGGTTTTAAGGTGAAAATTTAGTTGAGAAGATTGTACTGGCAATGATTCTGGTCAAATTTCTGCTGCTAAACGCTTTAGTAACAAATCATAAATCTGTGCGGGAACCATTACTCTCAAAGCACGCTTGAGGAGGTTTTTCCGTCGAGCTTTTTGCAGACAATCTGAGTTAGGACAGATATAAGCAGAACGTCCTATTACCTGAGCTAAGGTGATTTCATGGGAATTAGGAATTCTGACAACACGCCAGAATTCTTCTTTCGATGCAGTCTTTTTACAACTGATACAACGTCGATAATTTATTTTCATAGGCTAGTATCGCTTGGCGGCAGTCCTGTCACCCATTTGAGGGCAAGCCATTAAGCAGGATAATATCAAAAGTTTTTAAGATCAAGCTTTTGAGCTTTTTTGAATAATGTGCTGAGTGAACCCCAACTCCCCTAGGTTATTTCTGGTTCTGAGGATTGAGCTTCACTGGCTTCAGTCTCACTAGGTAACTCAGATTCGGCAGTGGTGCTGTCAGTTGACTCATCAGCAGCATCTGAGACAGTTTCCATTTTCTTTTCTGAGTCGTAGGTTGCACTATTTTTAATATCGATTTTCCACCCAGTGATGCGAGCTGCTAAGCGCACATTTTGCCCTTCTTTGCCGATCGCCAAGCTAAGTTGATCTTCGGCGACTAAAACTAGAGATTGTTTTTCTTCTGTATCGACCAACAAAACTTTATCTACTCTAGCCGGACTCAGCGAATTGGCAATATAGGTAGCCGGATCAGGAGACCAGCGGATCACATCAATTTTTTCGCCGCGTAATTCATTAACTACTGCCTGAATTCTTGAGCCTCTAGCACCAATACAAGCCCCAACGGGGTCAACATCCCTTTCTAGGGTATCTACGGCTATTTTGGTGCGGACTCCTACATAACGCGACGGTGGACGAGCTTCCCTGGCCACCGCGACAATGCGGACAATTTCTTCTTCGATTTCTGGCACTTCGTTACTAAATAATTCCACTACCAGTCCCGCAGCAGCGCGAGAAACAATTAACTGAGGTCCTCGATGGGGAGTTTCTCGTACTTTTTTCAAGTAGACTTTAAAGGTAGAGTTAGAGCGGTGGGTATCGTTGGGCAATTGTTCCCGTTTAGGTAATTCGGCTTCCACTTCTGGTTGTCCTAAACCACTGCTCACAGCAACTATTACTGATTGCCGTTCAAAACGCAGTACTCTAGCTTGTAATACAGTATTTTCGAGATCTTTAAATTCATCTTGAATTAGTTTTCTTTGGCGATCGCGCAATTTTTGTAATAAGACTTGTTTGGTTTGAATCGCTGCCATCCGACCAAAATCACTTTGTTCTGGGGTGACATCGACTGTTACCGTATCTCCAACCTGAATATCCGACTCGCCTACAAGATCTTGAACTTCCTGGAGCGAAATTTCGCGATCGCTATCTTCAATATCTTCTTTCTTTTGCTCAACAATAGTTTTGGTAGTAATAATTTGAAATCCTTCTTCTTCGGTATCCAGGTGAACATTAAAATTTTCAAAATGCTCTTCACTAAATTGACGACGATTGGATTCTTTCGTCCGGCGAAAACGCTCATAACCCTTAACTAATGCCTCTTTTAATGCGTCTTCTACTGCGCTAGCTGGCAAATTGTATTGTTGACTAATCTGTTCAAGAGTATCTCTAAGACCTGGTAAACTGATCAGAGTCATAAATTGTTGCTCCTATACTAAATCTGATACTGAGTAATAATAATTTTGCTTAATGAGATTGGGAATTAAGGGTAAGAAGTGATCACGATGATCTAATCGCCAGGTCGTTCGTTAAAATCGCGCTTTCCTTCTCTTGGTAAACATCAGGAAGGTGAGAGTATTTTGTCAGGTTCTATTGTTTTAACGCCAGCAATTGAATTGTTATCCCCCATCCCGGCACTGCTGTCAGCGAGATGGATTTCTGCTCCTTCGCTGAGGAAACCTTATCCGAAGGTGTATCCTTATGCGGAGCGTTACCCTTTAGGGTTAGGGCAGCAGGTTCTCTGCTCAGGGTCGCTCGTCAATCTCTACTTTTGCAATTAATTTACGCGGAATGGTCATAATTTTTCCTTTTTGGTTAATAAATATTGACTCCTCATCTCTTCCTTGAAGTCTTCCTGACCATTGTTGACGGTTTTTAAAGGGGGAAACGGTTTCTACAATAACGGGAAAACCTTTAAATGATATAAACTCTCGATCGGTAGTTAAAATACTACTGATCCCTGGACTAGAAACTTCTAAAACATAAGCACCAGGAATGATCATTGCCTGGTCTAACTTCTCCTCTAAATTTCTACTCATCTGTTCGCAATCTTCAAGGCTGGTATCCTTACTATAGTTGCGAACATTTATCTTGAGTATTGGTGGGTTCTTGTTGGTTTGAAACACCACTTCAACTAGTTCTAGGTTAAGCTCTTGAGCAAGAGGTTTTGCTAAATCTATAATCTGAGGAATAAGAGGATGAGTCATTAGAGTTAGTGAGCTGCTTTATTACCTTGCCAATGTAAGCTTTCGGTATATTGGGTTTAACAGCAAAGCCCAGACCAGCTTGGTAATTATTAGAGATTTTTAGTGAGTACAACTGTTGTTAAAGTTAACTTGTAGCAACAAAAAAAGCGGGTCAAACCCACTCCCTACCTGTATGAGAGATTTTAGTAGGTGGAAAGATTGACTAATGTTTCATTCCTCCTTCTGAATATTCTATCAGCAAAACACAGTCTTTGTGGATTATTCCTTTAGATAACTTGGATTAAGTATCTACTGAATCGCTAAAGTTCGAGAGCCCCTATAACTGAGGAACATGGCCAAAAAAACCCAGGAGCTTCAGCCGTGGGTCAACTTATGCAAAGTCAGAAGCAAACTTGATTCTTCTGCCTTCAGCGGAGGAAGCCATGGTCAACTAATCAACAGAAATCCCAGAATTTCGAGTCGTAATTACTCGATCCTTGACTAAATCTGGGTCAACATCAGAATTTTTCATGCCCACTGACAATAAATCTGCCTTGACCATTAACTCTACTAAACCATTAAAATCAACAGATGGCTGCCAATTAAGTTTGGCTCGTACCTTACTCGGTTCACCAATCAGTAAATCGACTTCTGTAGGACGTAAATAGCGAGGATCAAATGCTACATAATCATGCCAGTCGAGATTAACATAGCCAAAAGCAATATCTAAAAATTCTCGGATTGAATGAGTTTCTCCTGTTGCCACCACATAATCATCTGGCTCGTCTTGTTGCAGCATTAACCACATTGCCTTCACATAATCTTTGGCATAACCCCAATCTCTTTTGGCATCAAGATTTCCCAGATATAGTTTCTTTTGCTTTCCCGCAACAATATTAGCAACTGCCCTGGTAATTTTCCTGGTAACAAAAGTTTCTCCTCTTCGAGGAGATTCATGATTGAATAAAATACCATTACAGGCAAATAATTTATAAGATTCTCGATAATTGACAGTTTGCCAATGAGCATAAACTTTGGCACAAGCATAGGGACTACGAGGGTAAAAGGGTGTAGTCTCATTTTGAGGAACTACTCGCACTTTCCCAAACATTTCCGAAGAACCTGCTTGGTAAAAACGGACTTCTGTTCCAGTTCGTTTTTGATAATCACGAATTGCTTCTAATAAGCGCAATGCTCCCATCCCTACCGTATCAACCGTGTATTCTGGCGAATCAAAACTGACTCGAACGTGAGATTGAGCACCTAAATTATAGATTTCTCGCGGTTGAACTTCCTCTAAAATTCTCCGTAAGGTTGTGCCATCAGTTAAGTCTCCATAGTGAAGAAATAAACGGGCTTCAGGATTATGGGGGTCAAGGTAAAGATGATCGATGCGATCTGTATTAAAGGTAGATGTTCTCCGAATTACACCATGAACTTCATATCCTTTCTTTAACAAAAGTTCCGTTAGATAAGAACCATCTTGACCAGTAATACCTGTAATTAGAGCTCGCTTAGCTTCAGTCATACGAAATTTTCAGTAGTTAAAATAAGTTTTGAGCATGGGAAAGAGAAACTAGTAAGTCAAGAATCTAAAATTACTTGAATCTTAAGAATTAAACACCTCAACTTCAGATACTATTTCCCATGTCTTTTACTTTAGTAAGCACCATTATTGCCAGGAAATAAAACGACACCAATGGTTTTAAACATAATCCATAAATCCAACAACCAATTGCGACTTATGGCATAGTAAACATCTATTTGTATCCTTTTGGGGTAAGGAATATCATTTCTGCCAGAGACTTGCCATAATCCAGTAATCCCTGGTTTGATTTGCAACACAGTATTAATACGACGACCGTATTTGTATAATTCTTCTGGTACTAGAGGTCTTGGTCCGACAACACTCATATCCCCTTTGAGGACATTCCAAAATTGCGGAAACTCATCTAAACTAGTTAAACGAAGAAAATGGCCGATGGTAGTGATTCTCGGATCTCGTTTGAGTTTAAAGTTGTCAGTGAATTCTTCTCTCATCTGAGGAGAATTGGCAATCATAGTTTCCAGCATTTCATCTGCGTTGTTGACCATCGTTCGAAATTTTATACAGTTAAAAGGCTGAAAATCCTTGCCCACTCTTTGTTGAACGTAAAAAATTGGTCCAGGAGAGCTGAGGGCGATTAAGGCAGACAGTATAAGATAAAGCGGTGATAGAAATATCAAAACTGTCAGGGAAAACACGATGTCAAATAAACGTTTGGTTAGCTCTCCATCTAAAGCTACGGTTAAGGAAAAACCTTGAGTTTTCTTAGGGGCGACAAGAGGCCGTTTCAGACCTTTTCTAAGAAATCTTTGTATTAGCTTAGTGGAGATAGTTTGGCTGTTAGTAGCAGTCATCTTACTCCTTCAAATCACACACACCACATAGTCCCAATGATATAGTTAAAGTCAAACTGATTAAAGCGAATTTGAACATTAATTAGTATTTTTTGAGTTTTTTAATGATCCAAACTTCAACAATAACAGTTATCTTGACTTTACTTATTGCCAGAATAGAATTTTTGACAGCAATTATCGATAAATTCTAAATAGGACTTTTTAAAAATTGTCGGGCTAAATTTCTCTGCTTGCAAGCGACATTGTTCCACATCAATCTGGCTTTGACGTTTTTCAAAGGTTTTTACGGCTTGAACTATTGCTTCGACTGTTTGTTCCCGAAACAAGATACCCGTACTCGTTTCAGGATACTGGGTAATATCTTTGACTGTTTCTGATGCACCTCCTTGTTTATATGCTATGACTGGTGTGCCACAGGCTTGAGCTTCTATTAGAGCGATGCCAAAATCTTCACAAGCAGCATAAACAAATGCCTTAGATTTGGCTAAATACTCTTCAACTACATTATGGGGTTGTAAGCCCATTATTTGCACGTTAGATTTAGCCAATTTACGGATTTTTTTGAGATCTGAGCCTGTACCAATAATTACTAGAGGTTTTTTAAGTTGATTAAAAGCTTCTACAATTAGAGATACTTTTTTATAGCTTACCAGTCGACAAACTGTAAGGTAAAAATCTTCTTTTTGGGAGCTAGACTTAGATGAATTTTGAAATCTATTGATATTTACTGGAGGGTAGATAACTTTTGCTTGACGACGATAGCAACGCCAAATACGACGAGCAGTATGGTGTGAGTTGGCAATAAAGTAATCTACTCGATTAGCCGAAATTACATCCCAGGTTCGTAAATGATGCAAAATATATCTGGTTAAAATACCAGAGATTCCTTGTCCTCTAGAGTCTCCATGAAGATAATCAAAAGTTAAATCCCAAGCGTAACGCATGGGGGTATGACAATAGGAAATATGTAGCTGATGGGGACTAGTAATTACGCCTTTGGCCACTGCATGGGAAGAGGACAGAACCACATCGTAAGCTCTTAAATCTAGCTGCTCTATAGCGAAAGGCAATAGGGGTAAGTATTTTTGTATGCCTTTGCGAGCTAATGGCCAATGCTGTAAAAAAGTAGTTTTGATTAAGCGATTATGTAGGTAGCTATTGGCATTAATCGATTCAAAATCAATTAAAGCGTAGATTTGAGCATCAATATAGTTCAATATTTCTTGAACCACTAGCTCTGAACCTCCCGTTGCTTCAGGAGTGAACCATTCATGTACTAAGGCATATTTTAATTGCACAATTGTAATTGTTAAGAAATCTTACCTCTAACTTTATCTTTTCCTGGTGATTAGAAGCAAGTAGGGGTTAGCAATGCCAACCCCTCTTCCAACTTTTGCGATTATTAACCATTAACTGAGAGATTCTAGATAATCTCTAATTAAATTGCGACGTCGAGGCTGTCTAAGTTTTTGTAAAGCTTTCGCTTCAATTTGTCTGACTCTTTCACGGGAAAGTTCTAAACAACGTCCAATTTCTGCTAGAGAAAAGGGTTTCTCGCCCCCAAAGCCAAAACGCATTTGAATTACTTCCCTTTCACGACTAGTTAATTCAGACAAAAGAAATTGTAAATCCCGTTGTAAAGATTCTCTCATTAAGGTTTCTTCGGGAGAAGCACTTTCGGTTTCGAGTAAATCTCCTAATTCAGTATCTTTTTCTTTGCCAACTTTGATTTCTAGAGAAACAGAGCGCGGTACTCGCAATAAAACTTCACGGATTTGGGCAGCTGTCATATCTAACTCTAGTGCTAAATCTTCAATACAGGGGGTACGTCCTTTTTCTTGAGAGATTTTTCGTTGGGCTTTTTTGATCTTGTTGAGTTTTTCGGTAATATGAACTGGGAGTCTAATAGTCCGACTTTGGGTGGCAATAGCTCGGGTGATGCCTTGGCGAATCCACCAGTAAGCATAGGTACTGAAACGGTACCCTTTGGTGGGGTCAAATTTTTCGACAGCTCTTTCTAATCCTAGGGTTCCTTCTTGAATGAGGTCGAGTAATTCTAAACCACGATTTTGATATTTTTTCGCCACCGAGACCACTAGACGTAAATTAGCCTTAATCATGTGTTCTTTGGCCCGAATACCGTCCTTTTGAATTTTTTCTAATTCATTGATCTCACAGCCAGTAACTTTCGCCCAACTGGCTTTCCCTCGTGCTAGAGCCTCTTTTAATTCAGAAATTTCGAGATCTAATGTTTTAGCCCATCTTTTCATCGAAGGACGATGGCTCAGTTGAGCAACCAGAGTATCATGAGCGTTAATAATTTTGACAAATTCCGCTATAGTTTGATTACCTTTTTTCGCAGCTTGATCTCGTTGTTCTAAAATATTAATATGGCGTTGAACTTTTTGGGCTTCGGAAACTTCTTCGTCTCTTTCTAATAAGGGAACTCTACCAATTTCTTGAAGATATAAACGAACCAAGTCCGTAGTTGTACGACTTACTCTTTTAGGGATATTTTCTGTATCGAGATGCTCAAAATCAAGTTCTACAAGATCATCATTTAATTTGTTAGAACTGTAATTATTTTCTCCTAAATTATCTATCTCATAATTAGGGGAAGAATAATCTTCTTTGGACTCAACGTATAAGGAACTAGCTGACATAGCGTTTTCTCAATGACGACTCAGAATGAAAATCAAGTGGGACTCACTCCTCTAAGCATTAGAATGCCCAAGTTTGGCATAAAAAAGAACATCAGGTAAGGGTTTTTTATAGTTAGCGTAGGATATCCTTTAAAAAAATCTTGGGGCTTGGAGAAGAGGATGTTTATCTAAGTCAAATGATAGTAGAGAAGAATTTCTCTACTTTTTTTTGGGTATGTAAAGAATTCTTTAAGATCAATAAACTTATGATTCAATAATTTTTACTATTTTTAATATTTCAGATAATTATAATTTATATTCTCTTCAAATAATTTGCAAAATTTTAATTAAAAACTTGCACGTATAATTACGGGTGCTGTTCTTGAAAAAAATCTTTTACTAATATGACAAAGCAATTTTTTGCGTGTAATTACGTAATAAATTAGCCCTCAAAAACTCGAATTTAAAATAATGACAGCTACCCTAAGTGATTACTACAGTATTGATTTTATCGGGGGTGCAATTCCATTAAGCTTCTAACTTCTTCTGCATGATAGGAGCTACGGGTTAAAGGAGTTGCGACAAGTTGAAGAAAACCTAAAGATTTGCCAAATTTTTGCCAATCATTAAACTGATCAGGCTTAATAAATTCTTTAACTCCTAAATGTTTGGGAGAGGGTTGTAGATATTGTCCAATAGTTAAAATGTCGCAGTTTACTCGGCGTAAGTCTCTCATCACGGCTTTAACTTCGGAATCGGTTTCGCCTAAGCCCACCATAATACCTGATTTAGTATAGGTTGCTGGTGCTAACTCACGGGTTTTTCGGAGCAAATCAAGCGATCGCTGATAATTGCCTTGGGGACGAACTTTTTTGTAGAGACGAGGAATTGTCTCAGTGTTATGGTTGAGAACTTCTGGTTGGGCTTGCAAGATGATTGCTAAAGCTTCCCAATTGCCGCAAAGATCGGGAATCAGGACTTCTATCGTAGTTTGGGGTGAAACTTGACGGACTTGTTCAACACAACGCACAAATTGAGCAGCACCGCCATCGGGTAAGTCATCTCGATTCACTGAAGTAATAACTACATGTTTCAGTTTGAGCCGACGTACAGCTTCCCCTAATCTGATTGGTTCACTCGGATCGAGAGCTTGGGGTTTTTTGTCAAAGTCGATGTCACAATAGGGACAAGCACGGGTACAAGCAGGGCCCATAATGAGGAAGGTGGCGGTACCGACATTAAAACATTCCCCAATATTGGGGCAGGAAGCTTCTTCGCAAACGGTATTTAAAGCTAAATCTCTTAATATTTCTTTGACATTGCCGACTCGTTGCCATTGAGGTGCTTTTACTCGCAACCATTCTGGTTTGACTACCATCACTTGCTCCCACATAGTATTAAGTTATCTTTCCTTATTGTAGGAGAGAAGCTACAAAAGCAATTTGCGGATTTTTTGCGGAGCAGTTCACGATATAGTTGCTACTTCAGGTAATTGCCTGTAACATATTGCAATTACCCTTGCTCATTATAAATTTTAAGAACAGTCGGATAATCTATTGTGAATAATCATTTTTGCTCGCTAGATAAAAATGCTCAACAATCTTGTATTTAACTAGAATTTTAGTAAGGGTAACCAGAACTTGGCATTGACTCATGAATCCCATAACTAAAAGCAGCCTATCTCTTTATCAACTAGTCCAAAGTATCAATCCGCCGCCACCTATGATCGCTGTCAGTCCAACGACTGTTCAATCCTGCGTCGCTATGGTTTTGGAGCTGCTTATTGAGCAACAATTACCAGCGAAGATCTGGCTCAAATTACCCCAAACAAAAAGTTGGCATCAAGAAGTTCGCAAATATCAAAAACTTGGTCAATTTGAAACTATATATCTTTGTAGTGATCGTTTAGGTCGTTCAGCTAAATTATTAGGATTTGAGGACTTAGCTGCTAGTTCTTTAATCCCGGTTACTTTGGTGAAAAATGCCGAGTTGAAACGGGAATGTTTTTTAGTAGTCATCACCGCAGAATTTTCTGGTTTAATTTTGACGCAATGGCAAAAGGGTCAAATTAACGCCAATGGTTCTGGAAAAAGACTGCAACAGCCCTATCTAAAAATGGTGTTCAGTTTTCAACCATCTGTAGTGCAAAAAGTTTTATTAGGGACTCGAAACGCAGTGGTAACATCGGCGACAACTCATCAAATACCGCCAACAGAATTTAAAATTACTCCTACTGAATCCAAGATTACAACTTTTCTGACTAATTTGCTGTTAAAACAAATCGAACAGTCAGAATCTCTTCAAGCCTCGGTAGAGAAGCAAAAGAGATCACCAAATAGTAGTTCTGCAGCGCCCTTAAATTTGAGTTTAGGAATCGATTTTCTCTATAGTTTAGTTGCTGAATTGCGATCGCCAATAACCCATATGAAAACGGCTCTGAGTTTACTAGGGTCAAAATCTATCAAGGGAGAGCAACGCCAACGTTATATCACAATGTTAGATCGGGAATGCGATCGCCAAAATTCGGTCATTAGTGGTTTATTAGCATTGCTTAATTTACATGGTCCTATAGAAGCAGAAGCAGTATATTTAAACGAACTGGTTCCAGGCATAGTTAGTACCTATCAACCCTTAGCCAGCGAAAAGCAAATTCAGTTAGGTTATACTATTCCTGATAATTTAGCTCCTGTTTCTTGTCCGACTTCTTGGTTGAGACAAATAATTATTCAATTACTTAATAATAGTTTGCGGTTTACCCCTCCCCAAGGTCGAGTCTTTGTCCAAGCGACGAGTAAAAATGACAAGATTGAGTTAATAATTAGTGATACAGGAAGAGGTATTGATGCCAAAGATTTAGGAAAAATTTTTGATAGTTTTTATCGCGGTAAAACAGTCACCAATAATGATGTAACAGGCGCTGGTTTAGGTTTAACGATTGTCAAGCAATTAGTACAAAGGGCTGGCGGTTCAATTTCAGTTAATAGTAAGTCGAATAAGGGTTCTAGTTTTCGGATTTTATTGCCGACTGTACCGCCAGAACTAATCGAAGAAAGAAGCGATCGTTGATGTTGAAAAAATTAGTATTTGTCAAAGGTTTGTTGAGGCGTAACTGCTCCCTTATTTGAAAAAATCAGACTGGAAAATGGCTTTTAATCAGTTTCTTGCCAACTTCTTAAATACAGAGCAACAAAAATAAAAGTAATTAATAATAAAATAGTTGCTGCGGCAGCTGCATAGCCAAATTCGAAGCGAGCAAAAGCTTGTTCGTAAATATAATAAACTAACAGATTTGTCGAATTTAAAGGTCCACCACCAGTAATAATATAAACCTGCTCAAAACTACGAAAAGTAAAAATTGTCGTCGTAACAATGGCAAAAATGATAGTGGGACGCAACCCGGGTAAGGTAATATACCAAAACTTAGCCCAAGCATCGGCACCATCTAATTCTGCTGCTTCATAACGAGATTGGGGAATAGTCTGTAACCCACCAAGAAAGACCACCAGATTAAAGCCGATTTGTTTCCAACTACTTAGCAAGATTAAGACCGGCATTGCCCAAACAGTACTACTTAACCAGGGTATGGGATCTAATCCCATTGTCATTAACCAGTCATTTACTGGCCCTTGAGTTTGAAATAACCAGCGAAAACCCAAGCCAACAGCGACTAGAGAAGTAATCGAAGGTATAAAATAAGCAGTACGTAAAAATCCTCGCAACGCGATCGCCTGATTGAGTATAGTGGCCAATAATAAGGGAATCACAATAGTGGGAATTACCGTCGCAATGCCAAAATAAAGAGTATTGCCCATAACTTGCCAAAAATCTGAATCTATCAGTAATCGCCAGTAGTTACGCCAGCCTACCCAGCGGACTCCTTCGACGGTAAAACTTCCAGTAGTAAAACTGAGATAAAATAAGTAAGCAATCGGATAGAACAAAAATATTCCCAAAAGAATTAAGGCTGGAGCCAGAAAAATCCAAGCTGCAAACTGATCTCTATCGATTAAAGAATCAAGATACTTCTGTGGTTGTTTTTTATTGAATATGGGTTGTTCTTTCATCTTTTTTCAATAAATCTCTATTGTGCTTGCTAAAAGCATAGCCTGACCGCGGAATGCGGTCAGCGCAGGCTCCGTCTTCTCTTGGTGCGCGTTCCCTAGGTCGGGAGACCCGACCGGGGTCGCACCGCTTTTACGGCGGAGTACCGCTGACTTTTATAACAGATTTAGGGGAACTATACTGAAAATATTTCACTATCAAATACTACTGAAAAATATATTTGTTTATCAAGATTTATCCGTGGACGATTTCATAGTAATCGAACAATATACCTATAAAACCTCTAAAATTATTTTCGCCGACGCGGGTTCTGACCTCTCTACGAGATAATAGTCTTATCTTCCTAAGCTTTACACAAATATGGATTTAATTTTATGTCACCAAATTGCAGATTTTGACGCTCTAGGCGCAGCCGTAGGATTATCGCTGTTAAAAAAAGGCGCGAAAATTGTTTTGACTGGTGGCGCTCATGTTACGGTAAGAGACTTTTTAGCGTTATATCGAGATGAGTTTCCCATTATCGAATTGCGTAGTGTCACCCCAGAAAATATCAGATCTATTATAATCCCTGATACCCAAAAACGCGATCGCTTGGGGAAAGCGGCAGTTTGGCTCGATTTACCGAATGTGACTAATATCGAAATTTACGATCATCACGATGATTTAAATTCAAAAATTCCTGCGACTAGTATCTATGTAGAAAAAATTGGTGCGACTACTAGTTTGATCGCGGAATTATTACAACAAGCAGAAATTATCCCACCGACCGTTTCAGCAACCGCAATGGCTTTAGGGATTCACGTTGATACCGGCTCTTTAACCTACCATATGACTACGGCTCGCGATGCCAAAGCTTTAGCTTGGTTAATGGAGATGGGAGCGAATGTTAAAACCATCGCCGAATATGTTGAACCTGGTTTATGTCCTCAGTTACGGGAGATGTTGCGCGAAGCTTTAGCGCAATTGGAAACTAAAGAGATTAGGGGATACAAAATAACTTCGGTGTTGTTAAAAACAGCAGAATTTGTTCAAGGGTTATCTAGTCTTACTTCTCGATTGGTTGATTTGAGCGAAAGTGATGCTTTGTTACTAGGACATGAATATCAAAGAAAGGATGTTAAGAAATTAACTGTCATCGGAAGATCGCGGATCAGAGAGACAAATCTTAATCAATTATTTATCTCCTATGGTGGTGGGGGACATTCTCAAGCTGCTTCGATGACAACAACGGCGGATAATACAGAAGAGATTTTTAACAGTTTAGTTGAAGGCTTGCGATCGCAAATTCCTGAACCTCCCACTGCTAGGGATTTGATGTCATCTCCCGTCAGAACAATTCGTCCCGATACGACGATCGAACAAGCTCAAAGAATTCTTTTTCGTTACGGACATTCGGGGTTATCGGTGGTCGAAGCCACAGGGAAATTAGTCGGGGTGATTTCGCGCCGAGATTTGGATTTGGCATTGCATCACGGTTTTTCCCATGCGCCGGTCAAAGGATATATGACACAAAATTTAAAAATCATTACTCCCGAGACGACTCTGCCAGAAATTGAATCTTTGATGGTGACTTATGATGTGGGGAGGTTGCCTGTTTTAGATCACCAAGAGTTAATTGGGATTGTGACCCGTACTGATGTCTTGCGTCAGTTACATCAAGATCGAGAAGAGTTGGAAGTTACTAGTGATAGTAAACAACCTCTGACTTCTTGTCTGCTACCCACCTTAAAAACTAGATTAGCTCAACCTATTTGGGAATTATTATCACAAATTGCAACTGAAGCGCAAAATCGCGGTTGGAATTTATATTTAGTAGGAGGAGGGGTCAGAGATTTATTACTCAGTGAAGAAAATACCCCCTTATTGTTACAAGATATAGATTTAGTAGTAGATGGTTTTCATCGCGCCGCCGACGAGCGAGCAGGGGTAACCTTAGCAACTTCCATTCAGGAAAAATATCCCCAATCTCGTCTTTCGATACACGGACAATTTCAAACCGCTGCTTTGCTTTGGCATAAAGATCCCATTTTGGGTAGTCTGTGGTTAGATATTGCTACAGCTAGAACAGAATTTTATCCCTATCCGGCGGCTAACCCCGAAGTGGAAGCCAGCTCGATTCGCCAAGATTTGTATCGTCGAGATTTTACGATTAATGCTTTGGCAGTTCGCCTTACAACTCCACGTAAGGGAGAATTTTCCCGAAAAGGAGATTTATTAGACTTTTTTGGTGGATTATTAGATTTGCGATCGCGTAAAATTAGGGTTCTCCATCCCAATAGTTTCATCGAAGATCCCACTCGTATCTATCGCGCCGTAAGATTTGCGGTGCGCCTAGGATTTGAAATTGAAGAACAAACCACAGAATATATTCGTTACGCGATCGACTCTGGCGTTTATGAGAAACTAAGATTGGGAGACAAGATAGCGCCAGCTTTAACTACCAGGTTACGTGCCGAGCTTAAACATATTTTACAGCCCGATTATTGGAAAGCGGCCTTACAGTTGCTTGCCGATTTAGGAGCCTTGCGCTGTCTGCATCAAGATTTAGTATTAACTAACAAATTATGGTGGGAAGTCCGTTGTATATCCCGTTGGTTACGTTATCTCGATCCCGAAAATAAACTACAACATTGGTTACTTAGATTAGAAATCTTGATTGCCCATTTACCACCAAGCGCTAGAGAAAAAGTTGCTACTAGTCTCCAATTACCCAAAGATAGTATTCAAAGAGTGAAACAATTAGAACAAATAGAATCAGAAATTACTGCTAAATTACCAGATTGTCATTTAGCCAGTGAAATATATAAATTACTTCATCCTTATAAATATGTGGGGTTAATTCTATTAGCCGTTAGAACTTCCCAGCAAAATCGCAATATTCTCTGGCGTTATTTAACTAAATTATCAAAAGTTCAACCAATTCTTAATGGTAATGATCTCAAAGAATTAGGTTATAAACCAGGTCGCCAGTATAAAGCAATGCTAGAAGATTTATTAACAGCAACCTTAGATAAGACAATTACTAGTCGCGATGCAGCAGAAGCTTTTATTAAAGCCAAATATTAAACGATCAAGAATAAATAATATAGAATAGGTTATTTATTAAACAATGATCGCCAAACAAGTGACCAAATTTAGCTTAAAAACCATCCCAGTCATATTCTTAACAGGTTTAATAGCTTGTCAGCCAGCACCGGAATCTTCTACCAATACTAACGGAGCAACATCTCAAGTCACGCTACGTACAGCTCATAGTAGCTGGATAGAAGAGCATTTTCAAACAGAGATTGTCAAGATTGGGCTAGAAAAACTTGGTTATCAAGTTGAAACTCCTAAAGAAATTGAATACCCAGCAATTTATATTTCCCTAGCCAATGGAGATTTAGACTATAGCACTGTTTACTATAATCCTGGACACGAAGCATTCTTTAACAATGCTGGGGGCAAAGCCAAGTTAGAGGGAGTGGGAATCCTGACATCCGATGGTATACAAGGATATCAAATCGATAAAAAAACAGCGGATCAATATAATATTACTAACATAGAACAGTTAAAAGACCCTAAAATTGCCAAACTATTTGACTCTGATGGTGATGGCAAAGCTAATTTAGTGGGGTGCAATGCCGGTTGGAGTTGTGAATTAAGCATAGAGCATCACCTTGAAGCCTATGGACTGAAGGATACTGTTGAAAATGATCAAGGACAATATACCGCTTTACTAGCAAACAGCATTACTCGCTACAAACAAGGTGAATCGGTTATTTTCTATGCCTATAATCCCCATTGGATCAGCGCCATCTTAAAAGTAGATCAAGATGTGGTTTGGTTAGAAGTTCCCTTTACCTCTTTACCAGAAGAACTAGAAAATATCACGGAAGAAGATACTTTTATCAATGGCAAAAATCATGGTTTTCCCACAACTGAACAACGCATTGTTGCTAACAAGAAATTCTTAGCGGCTAATTCTTTAGCAAAACGTTGGTTTGAATTAGTCCAAATTCCTGCTGAGGATATCAACACAGAAAGTCTCCGTATTCAAGAAGGGGAAAATAAACCAGAAGATATTCGTCGTCATGCTCAAGAATGGGTGGAGCAAAACCAAGAGTTATTTGATAGTTGGCTTAAACAAGCAAGTAATAAAGTAAAAACCCAATGACCATTTTTTGAATTCAAAATTCAAAATTCAAAGTTCAAAAATGACTGCTATAGACAATATCTTAAATCCTTTTCAACTCTATACCATTCCTCTTGATGATTGGATTACCCAGAGCATTAACTTTATTGTTGATAATTTTCGTCCTTTTTTTCAAGCTATTGGCTTACCGATTCGTTGGACATTACAAAATATAGAATGGATTTTTTCTGCAATTCCTCCCTTGATTTTTATAATAATTATTGGTTTAATCGCATGGCAATTAGCAGGTCGAAAAATTACTATCTATAGCATCATATCCTTAACCTTAATTGGTTTTGTTGATGTCTGGGAACAAGCAATGGTATCTTTGGCTCTAGTGGTGACGGCGGTGGTATTTTGCTTAGTAATCGGTATTCCCATCGGAATTCTCAGTGCTAAAAGCGATCGCGTTGAGCGATTGATTCGTCCTCTCCTTGATGTGATGCAAACTTTACCTTCTTTTGTCTATCTTGTCCCGGTAGTGATGCTGTTCGGGATTGGCGAAGTCCCTGGTGTAATTGCCACGATCATTTTTGCCATCCCGCCTCTGATTCGTCTCACTAATTTAGGAATTAGACAAGTTTCGGTAGAAGTTATAGAAGCAGCGATCGCATTTGGTTCAACTCCTTGGCAGCTATTATGGGAAGCCCAAATTCCCCTAGCTATGCCTACTATTTTAGCTGGAATTAATCAAGCAATCCTCATGGCTTTATCAATGTCTGTTGTGACCTCAATGATTGCGGTGCCTGGACTAGGACAAATGGTACTACAAGGAGTAGGACGTTTAGACGTCGGACAGGCTGCTGTGGGAGGCTTAGGAATTGTGTTGTTAGCAATTATGCTGGATCGCCTTACCCAAGCTATCGCACAGCGCTAAGCTTAGCCTGCGCGCAACTCTTCATTAGAAAATTTGACATTGAAATTGAGTTTAACTTGCTCTGATGCATGAATTAGGAATTACAGAAAATCTAGTCGCGATCGCGGTACAATACGCAGAGGGACTGCCTGTTAAACAGATTACCCTGGAAATCGGACAACTCTCAGCAGTCATGCCCGAGGCCATTCGTTTTTGTTTTGATGTTTGTTGTCGAGGTACCTTGTTAGAAGGAGCAACTCTAGAAATTATTGAAGTACCTGGTTTAGCTCGCTGTCGTCACTGTGGAACAGAAATGTCCCTGACTCAACCCTTTGGTATCTGCGATCGCTGTGGCAGTGTTGAGTTGTCAATTATTCAGGGTGAAGAATTGAAAATTACAGAAATGGAGGTTGATGAGCTATGTGCGTAACTTGCGGTTGTTCTGATGATAATAACGTCAAAATTACTAATTCTCAAACAGGTAAAACTAAATTAGTGGAGGCAGAGAGCGCGACCTCCCATACCCACCGTTTATCTGACGGAACAGTAATTAATCACTCTCATCCAGTAAAAACTCAAGATCCCTCGTCTGCGATCAAAGTTTCCCGTCTTCATGGGCAGATGCACGGCAGGAAGATTAGTCTCGAGCAAGATATCCTGAAGAAAAATAACCTAATTGCTGCTCAAAATCGTAACTGGTTTCAAGCCCGTAATATTTTGGCACTGAACTTAGTTAGTTCTCCTGGCGCAGGAAAAACAACTCTCTTAACTCGCACGATCAAAGATCTTCAAGGGGAAATTGCCCTCAGTGTAATTGAAGGCGATCAAGAAACAGTTAATGATGCCCAAAAAATCCGCGAAACTGGTTGTAAAGTAGTACAGATTAACACGGGGACAGGCTGTCACTTGGAAGCAAACATGGTACAAAAAGGTTATCAAGAAATCGATCCATCGCCTAATTCTGTAGTGATGATCGAAAATGTCGGCAATCTCGTTTGTCCTGCTTTATTCGACTTAGGGGAAGATGCCAAAGTAGCGATTCTCTCTGTTACAGAAGGTGATGATAAACCTCTAAAATATCCTCATATGTTCCGAGCCAGTAAGGTCATGATTCTGACTAAAATCGATTTGTTGCCCTATGTTCAGTTTAATGTCGATCGCTGCTTCAAATATGCTCAGCAAGTAAACCCCGAGCTGACAATTTTCCAAGTTTCTGCCGTCACAGGGGAGGGGCTTAATAACTGGTATGAATGGTTAAGCCAAGTTTTAAGCTCAAAAGTTAAGGGTTAAAGGGTAAAATTTCAAGCAATATTCTCCTAAAAGTTTTGATTTTGTACCTGAATCTACTAAGATTTAGCGTATTGAGGCACCAATTCTGTGAAACATGATCGATGCTTATTCTCTTTTGAGTCAGACTCAACGGCTAAGGATCAGTGATGGAGAAAATATCCCCATTTTTACTGGTTGTGAGTCGGCTAATCGTTTTTTAATTCTTATTTGGTCGCAATTAGGGGATTTTGATAGTCTAGAATATGCTTCTGTCTTACAAAGAGAGTCAGGGAAGCTTCAAGATCAAGGAATAACCTTGCGAGCTATTGGTATTGGCGATCGCAAATCAGGTCAGCAATTTTGTCAATATACAGGATTTCCCCCGGAATGGTTATTTGTCGATCCTAAGGCAGAAATACATCAAAAACTAGAACTTTATCGAGGTTTAGCCACAAAATTGCCTTTTTTGTCCCCAGGAAGCCGTGCTTGGCTCAATTTAATGTTAATGTGTGCGGGAATTGGCAGTCCTGGGACTTTAGCTGAAGTCTTTCGCGGTTATAAAGGCGATCGCCAAGCTCCCCAGTTAATTGCTGATGAAGAAGTTATACGTGATACCCCTCTCCCTCCAATCAAAGGTTCATTTTTTAAGTTGGCAGGAGGAACTGGGTTTCAGCGTCCTTTTGAGCTGGCAACTTTAAGGCTGCGCAATATGACTGAAGTTTTAGGTAACTGGAAGACTTATGTTCCTGATCCTGCTTATTTAACTCAACGGGGAGCCACTTTTCTGTTTGACTCAGAAGGAAAATTATTATACGAACATCGCGATCGCGCTATTCTCGGTTTTGCGGAAAATATGAGCCGTCCTCTATCATTTTTAGCGAACTATTGATAGTCTGTATTTGTTATGAATGAGGGTCTTTACGACTAAATTTAGGCAGAAAAATTATTAATCAGATGGCAAGCTTTATTAAGTAGGACTTGCTGAATAAATCGGAAACCTTGATATATCAATGCTTTTAAGGTTATCCAAGAACTATTAAGTGCCAGAAAATAGACTTTTTGTCTCAAGTACTTTCCAAATTGATATTAGGACGACCAAAGAGTAACTGATAACTGGCCTGAATTAAACCTATATTCTTGTAGTTAGTATTATTTAAATTTTTATTAAGAATTCTTTATTGAATAAATTAAATATATTGAATTGTAGTGAATCCGCTTTAAAATCATTCAATATCAAAAAAATCCTATTTTTACAAACAACTTTTTTAATAATTGCGATCACTTTTTTCTATCTCAGTGATTTATTATTTAGTAAGATTTTTGCTCAGCTATTTTACTTAATATTGACATTAATTATTTTGTTTTAGGTTATCAATATTACCATTATTATAAATCCGATAACTGCCAGATTATATTAAATTAAATTATTATCTAATCATGCTTTCCATAGAATAAAACATACTAATTAACAGTCATAAGTATAGTTATAATATTTTATTTATCTTTATTTTAAATTCTCAATGCTTAGAAAAATGTTAAATATTTTATAATAAAACCACTTTTCTCTAAAAGCTAAACTGATACTTAGATGCCTAAATATAAAAGTTTTCTTATATATTTTACTGCTACCTAAAAATAGAGGTGATGCTGTTGTTGAAGGTTAAATTTATATTAGTTAATCAATCGGAAAGTTCAATAATATGGCACAGTTACAAATTACTTTTCCCGCTGCTAGCGTTCAAGAAGGTGAAGGAAGCTTCGAAGTTAAATTTACTTTAATAGAAGAAGAGGGCGATCCAACTACGCCAAATCAGTCGTTTCTCTGGTATTTAACCCCTGGTGCAGAGAATAGTGCAGAGCAATCAGATTTTGATTCTACTTTAGGAGCAGGCTTCATCAATAACTTTACAGGCTATGGTCCCGAAAATTCTCAAACTATAGCATTAGCCACTCCTGCAATAGACGGATTAGAAGAATCGGACGAAACCATAAATTTGGTTGTAAATCAGCTTTCTAACGGACTTACCCTTGCTCCAGGCTCGAACAAGTCTACTGCTTTGGAAATTATTGATGAATGTTTTCTTCGAGGCACAAATATTCTCACAGAGGATGGCTATCGCCAGGTAGAAGATTTAGAAATTGGCGATAAAGTAAAAACCTTCGATGGCCAATTAGTATCAATCAAGTGGATTGGTCGCCAAACTCGCCATCGTTTCACTGCCCATCGTTTTCGTTCCCTACCGATTCAAATTAAAGCAGGGGCTTTAGGTGGCGATCTTCCCCGTCGCGATTTATTTGTTTCTCCAGACCACGCAATATTAATCGATGGATTATTAATCAATGCTGGAGCCCTCGAAAATGGTGTTTCCATCGTCAAAACTTACCCAGAGCAATATGTTTACTACCATATCGAACTAGAACATCATGCTTTACTAGATGCAGAGGGTGCGCCAGCAGAGAGCTTTTTCCCCAACCAAGAAGATCGCTCAACTTATGACAATGTCGCAGAGTATGAGCAATTATATCCTCACGGTAGTAATTTGATGCTCTGGCCTATGGATTATCCCCGTATCAGTAGTAGAAATAAAGTGCCAAGATTTGTGAGTAGCAAGTTGATGGAAATTGCTAATGAGCTTTATGGAAAAGAAGTTTCACACACAGCTTAATCCATGAGTATTTGCAATTGTTTGGCTTAGATAGACAATTGATGAACCTGAGTTGAGGCTGACGAAGATAATTAGCGCCTCAAGGGATAATATCAATTTGGAAAATACCTGAGACAAATAAAATTCTGTAGGGGCGAACGGCCGTTCGCCCCTACACAAAATCTGTCTTACTTAAAAACTGAAATGATATAACATCTGTCTGCGCAGACTTAATATACCAGTAATTAAGCAATCTGCGTAGACAGATCGCCCTTGTCTAACTGTGATTGCAATCGCCAGACAGGCAAGGTTTGTCTTACAAGAAGATTTCAAACAAGCTTACTCTTGCCGGGAATATTCTTTAACTTATTGAGAATTTATTGAGTTCTCACAAGTACCGTATCTATTTGGACTTTACCAATACATCTAGTTTTTTTCAACCATGAGTGAGTCATTACCCCAGACCGCAAAGGAGCAATTATTAAATATTAAAAAATTAGGCAACACGATCGCAGCTATCAATCAATTACAGGAACTTTTAAGTGACTTTCCTAAGTTTATCCCTGGATGGATCAACTTAGGATTGATATATCGTAGTTTAGGCGATCGCGACTCGGCTTTAAGTACTTTTGAACAAACCATAAAACTTGCGCCTAATGATCAAAAAGTAAAGTTAGAATTGTCTGTTGAACAGCTTTGCTGTGGACAACTTACAAAATGCCGCAAAAATATTGAGGAACTACTAGCAATAAATCCTAAAAATATATGGGCTCTTATTAGATTAGGACAACTGAATCGTCATGAGAACAAGCGAACCGCAGCATTAATATCATTTCAAAAGGCTTTAAAATTAAGTCCTAAAACAGTCTGGGCAAGTATCTACGTCGCTACTGAATTAAGATGTTTGGGAAGATTTGAGGAAGCAGCGCAAACACTCACAAAAGCGCTGGAATATTCTCCCAATAATTTTAATCTTCTGCTCCAATTAGGTCATTTAGAGCGACAAAGGCAGCAAAGAGATCAAGCATTAAAATGGTTTTCCCTAGCTAGTGAAAAAGCTTCTAGCTTGCCTGATGCGATAAATGCTGAGCTCTATGCCATTGAAGAATTAAGGGGTTTAGGAAATCTAGAACAAGCAGCCACAACTATTAAGCAAATTTTAAAAAAATTCCCCGATAATATTCGAGCAAAACTAATTTATGGCACTCTTTTAAAGTTAAAACTAAAATTTGATGCTGCGGTTGAAGTTTACCAAGAGATTATTACTCTTAAACCTGAAAATATTCAAGCTCATCTAGAATTGGCTACTTGCTTAAGTGAATTGGGTAAAACCAAAGAAGCTCTGGATATTTTAGAAAATGCTACTAGTTCCTATCCCGATGAGCTTAAAGTTCTGCTGAAAATTGGCGATTTATATCGCAAAAAACAAGATCGAAGACAAGCACTTAAATATTATCAAAAATTTTTAGCAATCGCTCCTCAAAATATACAAGCAAATTTGAATGTTGCAACAGAATTACAATATTTTGGTAATTTAGAAGCAGCAGAAACCCAATTGCACCAAGCTTTAGAATATCATCCCAATAATTTTTATGCTTTGATGAAGATGGCTCAATTAGAGCAAACACGACAAAATTTAGATGTTGCTCTTGAGTCCTGCCAAAAAGTTATAGATCATTATCCTAATAGCATTGAACCTCACCTCAAAATCATAGGTATTTTAGGTGATTTAGGTAGTTTTGAGGAAGCTAATAATAACCTCAAAATATTGCATCAAAAATATCCAGAAGAATTTCGTATTTTAATTCATTATGGTCATTTAGAAAGAAGATTAGGTCAACGGGAAAAAGCTTTACAGTGGTTTAATTTAGCTCAAGAAAAAACTTCCAATTTAGCTCAAAATTTAGAATTTAAAATATTAGCAATTGAAGAATTAATAGCTCTAGGTCGTTTAGATGAAGCAATTAAACTTATTGACCCAATTATTCAACAATTTCCCCACAATCTTCGTGCTCAGATGATTAAAGGTCGTATTTTACAGAAACAACCAAATCTAACCGCAGCAGCAAATGTATATAGAGCCATATTGTCTACTGAAGCAAATCATCTTAACTCCCGTATTGAATTAGCGAGAACTTATAGCCAATTAGGTCAAATCGAAATAGCCATCAGTCTGCTGGAAGAAACCTACGAATTATTAGGAGCAAATATCCAGATTTTTATGCTATTGGGGTCACTCAATCAAGCTTTAGAAGAATGGGAAATAGCAGCTCTATGGTATCAAAAAATTTGTCAAGAATATCCTTATAATCCTCAGGGATATTGTCATTTAGCAGATTTAATGTTTGTCCAAGGCGAAACTGAATCAGCACTCAAATTACTTGAAGAAGCTAAAGTAAAACTGCCCAGTTCTTTACCGATCATCATTAAATTAATAGAATTTCAAATCCGTTTAGATAATCTTGACTTAACCTATAAAATTATACGAGAAGAGCTCAAAAGATTCCCTGATAATGTACAACTACTATGGAAACTTTGTCGGGTACAAATGCAGCAAGGTGATTATACTGCTGCCCTTAGTACATTAGATAAAATTTCTACCGATAATCAGGACTGGATTAGACAAACTCAAAATATTAGAGCTAATATTTATTTCAACTTATATGACTACCCCCAGGCTGAAAAACATTTTAAACAAGCCATCTCATTAGCGCCTGTAGCACCTGGCGAAAGAAATAGACTAGCAACAATCTTAATGTTAACAGGGAGAATAGACGAAGCGCGGCAAGAACTAAAAATTGCCACCAAAGAAATTATTCTCAAAACTCCTCCTGGAAAATCTTTTGTTCCTCTTAGAAGTCATCCTGCTATGGTTACTAATGAGCTGCGAATGAATCCACCTTTGATGGCAAAACTTCAAGCTGCCCAACAAGAAATAGGAGCCGAAAGAATATCTGCGCTTGGCAGTCTTCTTGCTCAAGAACCTAACTATTTAGGAACGGCTCTTTATCTAGCAAGAGAATTAAGAGAACAAGGTATTTTTGAGGAAATTAGACAGACTTTATCTCAAAACGCAACTAATCTTACTGCTATTCCCAGGAGAATTGTTCAATTTTGGGATGAACCCCAACCCCCAATAGATGTTCAAAGAATTTGTCAAAGCTGGAGCGATCTTAATCCTGGATATGAATATATTCGTTTTTCTCTAAATACCGCAGTTGATTTTTTAAAAGAACATTACGATCAACAAGTCCTCAAAGCATTTGCCAATTGCGACGAACCAGCTACTCAAGCAGATTTTTTTAGGCTGGCATATCTCAATAAAATGGGTGGTTTTTATGCCGACGCTGACGATTTATGTCGTCAATCACTCGATACTATAGTTAATCTCAATCCTGAATTAGTAGTTCTCCAAGAAGATTTTGCTAGTATCGGCAATAATTTTTTAGGTTGTATACCAGGTCAGAGTATGATTCGTACCGCTTTTTACCAAGCTGTACATAATTTGAGTTATTACTGTAATGAAAGTCCTTGGTTTAAAACTGGCCCTGGTCTAATTACATCTGCAGTTTGTAGTGGCTTACTTCCTTATCTAACCTATACAAATTACCAAATCTGGCCCCGATTATTAGTTTTAACTCAAGCTCAACTAAGAAAAATTATTAATCAACATATTTCCCTTGCTTACAAGACAACTGCTAAAAGTTGGCAAAACAATGCTTATAAAAGAAGAATCAAAGTCATCAGTGCTTAGCGGCATATAGAAAAGAGAATCAAGAATTGAAAGATAGTATCTGTTTGGCGATCGCGACAGTCTTTGCATATCTTTCATTTCCCGTTTACGCTGTCCCAAACGTTCGATACAGCTACCAACCGCATCTTCAGGATGGCAGGAGATCTTGATGGTTAGCATTCATTATAGGCTTATCCTATTGGAAACTAATCAATTACTAACAAGTTATTATAAATAATAACTAATAAATGTTTACTGATAACTGATTAAGGGGCGATGCACACAACACGGAAACCGTAGCAGTTGGACGTTCTGTCATGCTCGTTCCTGATGCGATAGGCAGAACGACCACTGCTAGGATCATCGTTCCAGGATCCGCCGCGCAATACTTTCATGCTACTTTCTTTTGAAAACCATGCACTGCCATCAGTTGGCGCACCTATGTAGTTTTCATGCCAATCATCTAAACACCATTCCCGAACATTACCGTGCATATCGTATAAACCAAAAGCATTAGGCGGAAATTGTCCAACCAAGGTGGTTTCTTTAATATTGATGCCGTAATTGGCTAACTTATCTGTAATGGTCTCGCCAAAATGATATAGGGTAGTTGTTCCAGCGCGACAGGCATATTCCCATTCTGCTTCCGAAGGTAATCTATATTCTTTTCCTGTCTGTTTTGATATTCTTTGGCAAAATTCTACTGCATCATCCCAAGAGACTTCCTCTAAGGGACGTTCATCACCTTTGAAGTGGGAAGGATAAGGTTTGAGGTCTCGTTTGATTTTAGGTAAGGATGTGATCGCTTTCCATTGAGCTTGAGTGATAGGATATTTACCCATAAAGAAGGGTTGAACAGTCACCTGATGTTGTGGTTTTTCTTTGTTAAACCATTTTTTATTACGTTTTTTTAGCAGTCTTTCTATTTCCTCATCTTCCGTCCCCATCATAAATTTGCCATCTGGGATAGCAATCATCTCTAATTTGATACCATTACCCAGATCTTCTGTGAAAGATTGAGCTTGAAAAGATTGTGGCGATAGCTCTTTTAATCTTTCTCTTAAGACCATTATTTCATCATCCTTTTGCGCTCGCACTTCTTCCAACTCTTTCTCTAGCTGTTCAATTTTAGATTCAAGTGATTTAGCGATCGCGGGTTGTTTAGACTGCCAAGCTTTCAGAGCAGCAAAAAATTCTCGTAATGTATCATTTCGTCTTTTAGTTAATTTCGACTTTATATCTAACTGATCGGCTAATTGGTTAATGGCGTTATTTACCTCGTCTGACCAATATTTAGCGTCTATTGGAATGCTGAGTAAACTTCTTAATGGACCTGGTAGATCATCGTGGCTTAAGCTCGGTCCCAAGATAGGAATTACTGGTTTATCCGTTGTCCAGAATGCGCCAGCTTCAAATGGAATCCAAGCCGAATGAAGGCTATCAGCGGTTATTAGTACGATCAGAGATTCCGAGTTTTTTAGTTTCTCTTTGAGTTGATCTGGTACGGAGGAAGAACTATAGAACAATCCTTGATCGGGATTGGAGGAGCAAAATATTTCTTCTTCTTCTATTCTCAAAGCAGCCAGTAGGAAGTTAACCAGCTTATAGGCGATCGCCTCATCTAAATAACTGTGACTGATAAAGATCCGAGCCATCGCTTCTCTAGTTTGCCTCTACTATTTGTGGTTTTTCCTGACAGCTAACTACTTCTTTTCTTATAGTATTCTATGGGGGACTCCGTACTATCAAGTAACTCTTTATTTTTTAACATTACTGATTACCTAATTCTCAATCTGGAATTTAGAGAAAACCTAAAGCTCAAGAGTACCGAAGATGGCGTAAATTAGACTTGAAGGTGAATAAGATGCAGAAGGCAAAAAATCTATGGATAATGCTCAACTTTGGGAACACTATCAAGACTGGCTATATTACAACGCAGAACTAGGATTTTATCTAGATGTCAGTCGAATGAGTTTTGATGATGCTTTTGTCAACAAAATGAAGCCGAAGTTTGACAAAGCCTTTAAGGATATAGAAGCTTTAGAAGGTGGGGCGATCGCGAATCCCGATGAAAAGCGTATGGTAGGTCATTATTGGCTCCGCGATCCTGACTTAGCACCCACAGCAGAACTCAGACAGGATATTATCGAAACCCAACATAAAATAATTGATTTTAAGGACAAAGTTCACAGTGGCATTATTCACCCTCCTAGTGGAGGAAAATTTACCGATATTCTCTCGATCGGGATTGGTGGCTCTGCTTTAGGCCCGCAATTTGTCGCCCAAGCTTTAGCCAAAGTAGATGCGCCCTTAAAAATTCATTTCATTGACAATACCGATCCTAAGGGAATCGATACGGTACTCGCAGAAATTGGCGATCGCCTACCGACAACTTTAGTTTCAGTAATTTCTAAATCAGGGGGCACTCCCGAAACCCGCAACGGGATGTTGGAAGTGAAAAAAGTTTATGAAGCTCAGGGTTTAGATTTTGCTGCCCATGCTTTTGCCATTACGGGAAAAGCAAGTAAATTAGAGGCGATCGCGGAACGAGAAGGTTGGTTAGCGACCTTTCCAATGCGCGATTGGGTTGGAGGCAGAACTTCTGAATTATCCGCCGTAGGTTTAGCAGCAGCAGCCTTACAGGGAATCTATGTTCGGGGGATGTTAAAAGGAGCAAAAATGATGGATGCTCTCACCCGTAAACCAGATCTCAAAAATAACCCAGCAGCTTTACTTGCCCTGTCTTGGTATTGTGCCGGCAATGGGAAAGGGGAAAAGGACATGGTTATTTTGCCGTACAAAGATAGCTTATTGCTCTTTAGTCGCTATCTCCAGCAGTTAATTATGGAGTCTTTGGGCAAGGAAAAAGATTTAGATGGCAATATTGTCAATCAAGGGATTGCCGTTTATGGCAATAAAGGTTCTACCGATCAACATGCCTATGTCCAGCAATTACGGGAGGGAGTGAACAATTTCTTTATCACTTTTATTGAGGTCTTAGAAGATCGCGAGGGTGAACCAGTAGAAATTGAGCCAGGAATTACTTCAGGAGACTATCTTCTCGGTTTTCTCTTAGGTACTCGTGAAGCATTAAATGAAAAACAACGAGACTCGATCACGATAACCATCTCTCAAGTGAATGAAATTACAGTCGGTGCCATGATTGCCCTTTATGAGAGAACAGTGAGTTTATATGCTTCTTTGGTCAATATTAATGCCTATCACCAACCAGGGGTTGAAGCAGGGAAGAAAGCAGCCGCCTCAGTTTTGCAATTGCAAACTCGGGTGATCGATACCCTCAGAAAAACCAAATCTGCGATCTCGATCTCGGAACTGGCGCAAAAAGCTCAAGCAAGCAATAACATCGAAATTGTTTACAAAATCCTCCGCCATCTCCACGCAAATAAGCGTAATGTTTTGCTAGAAGGAGATTTCAGTAAACCTGATAGCCTGAAAGTTTCTTGGCAAGAATAAAAATAAGGAATGAACGATGAGGGAAGTAATAGGTAATTTCCCTATCTTCCCCCCTCTTCCCACACTCCCCCTTTCACCTAACTAGCAATTTAGGAATACTGAATCCATGCTCTAGTAACTGCTCTGTAAGGAAAGGATACCTCACGTCCCGCAGCAGGAGTGTCAATGAAACTTTGTTGAGTTGAATTGACTTTTTTTTGATCGCTGTGGAGGATAAAAACTGATTTACAGGTTAATTTGACGATAAAACCCAATTTAGAATAATATTTCTTGAGGTTACAAGTACAGCCAACAGAGGAAAAATCATTTGTGTTGAAAATTTCGTTATTTCTCTCAATTATGCCGTTATACGAAATTGCTAGTACTTGGTTACTTACTTCTGCAGTATCGTAGGTTACTTAAAAAAATATAAAAAAAATCTTAAGATAGAGTGTATGATTACATAAATAATGTCGAGTCGATATCAATAAATGAAGCATTTACGGGAAAACTAATAAAACTGAAGTTATCTAGTACATGATTGTTGTAAATTTTTTAATTCTAAATTTTTCCCATGACTTTCATTAGTCGAACTGACGTAAAAGTTAACTAAATCAGGTTCCCTATAGTTTATGCCTTTATTAATCCTGATTGCAGAAGATGATCCAGGAATTAGACTAGCTGTTCATGATTATTTAGAGATCGCTGGCTATTCTGTAATTACGGCTGAGGATGGAGAACGGGCATTATCCCTATTAGAGAAATATCATCCTCATCTTTTAATCTCTGATATTCACATGCCCAAGCATGATGGTTATCAATTGGTTAAACAAATCCGTCAACTTCCTGAATTTAGACTGTTACCTGTGATTTTCCTGACCGAATATGCCAATGTAGAACAACGCATCAAAGGTTATCAAGCTGGCTGTGATATTTATCTACCCAAGCCTTTTGAGATGAGTGAGTTGGGTGCAATTATTCGTAACCTTTTAGAGCGATCGCAAATTATCGGTCAAGAACTGTTTTCTTCGAGACAAAAGCAGCAACCTGAACCAGCAAATATCAGTATCAACCTTGAAAAATATACTGATTTTATCGTGAATCAAATTGATTTCACGAATAGAGAGCAGGAAGTTCTTAATCTATTGTCTAAAGGTTTTTCTAATATGGATATTGGGAAACAACTTCATCTATCCCATCGCACCATTGAAAAATATGTCAGTCGTCTGTTACGTAAAACTGAGACGAATAATCGAGCTGAATTAATTCGATTAGCCCTAGAAAAGAACTTAGTTTGAAAATATCTATAAGCTTGGTAATTAGTCAAAACCAACAATAATCTTACAAAATGATATTGATTAACCAGACCTGAGGTATAATTGTTAAGAAATTTGTAGCAAACGAAACAAAACTATTAAGTCTTTAGACCAATCTTATGTCTCTTCCTATTCGCAATCTGGCAATTATTGCCCATGTCGATCACGGCAAAACGACTCTAGTAGACGCACTTCTGAAACAATCGGGTATTTTTCGTGAAGGAGAAGACATCCCAGATTGTGTTATGGACTCTAACGATCTAGAAAGAGAACGGGGAATTACTATTCTTTCTAAAAATACTGCCGTTCGTTACCAAGATACTCTCATCAACATTGTTGATACTCCTGGTCACGCGGACTTTGGGGGAGAAGTAGAGCGAGTATTGGGAATGGTAGATGGCTGCATCCTGATTGTCGATGCTAATGAAGGGCCGATGCCGCAAACTCGTTTTGTACTTAAAAAAGCCTTAGAAAAAGGTTTGCGTCCCATTGTGGTCGTGAATAAAATAGATCGCCCTAACGTAGAACCCGATCAAGCTGTAGACAAAGTATTTGATTTATTTGTTGAATTGGGTGCCGATGATGACCAATGTGACTTCACCACCCTCTACGCCTCTGGTCTAGCTGGATTTGCGAAAGAAGAAGTAGATGGGGAGGAGATAGATATGAAACCTCTCTTTGAGGCGATCCTACATCATGTTCCACCACCGGCAGGAGACCCAGAAAAGCCTCTGCAACTACAGGTAACAACTTTAGATTACTCTGATTACCTAGGTAGAATTATTATCGGAAGAGTTCATAACGGGACGATTAAAGCAGGACAACAAGTCGCATTAGTGAAAGAAGATGGCAAAATCGTCAAATCCAAAGTTTCTAAATTAATGGGATTTGACGGTTTGGCTCGGGTTGATGTCCCAGAAGCTAGTGCAGGTAATATCGTAGCAGTTGCCGGATTTGCTGATGCCAATATTGGGGAAACCTTGACTTCTCCTGAAGATCCTCAAGCCTTACCTTTAATCAAAGTAGACGAACCTACTTTGCAGATGACTTTCTCAGTCAACAATTCTCCTTTCGCGGGTCAGGAAGGAACCTATGTTACGTCAAGACAGATACGCGATCGCTTAAATCGAGAATTAGAAACCAATGTGGCTCTAAGAATTGAAGATGGCGAATCAGCTGAACAGTTCCTCGTATCAGGAAGAGGAGAACTTCATTTAGGAATTCTCATTGAAACGATGCGTCGCGAAGGTTATGAGTTTCAAGTATCCCAGCCCCAAGTGATTTATCGCGAAATTAACGGACAACCCTGTGAACCTTACGAATATTTAGTGTTAGACGTTCCTGAAGATGCAGTTGGTAGCTGTATTGAACGTTTGGGTCAGCGTAAAGGGGAAATGAAAGATATGCAAACTAGTGTTGGGCGCACTCAGTTAGAATTTGTCATTCCCGCACGAGGGTTAATTGGTTTTCGAGGGGAATTTATCCGCATCTCTCGCGGTGAAGGAATTATGAACCATAGTTTCTTAGAATATCGTCCTTTATGTGGCAATTTGGAAACTCGTTACAACGGCGTGATCATTGCTTTTGAAGAAGGAACTGCTACTTTCTACGCGTTAAAAAATGCTGAAGATCGTGGAGTTTTCTTTATTAAACCGGGTACTAAAGTATATAAAGGAATGATTGTTGGAGAACATAATCGTGCCCAAGACTTGGATCTCAATGTTTGTAAAGCTAAACAATTAACGAACCATCGTGCAGCTTCTGGTGAGGAACTAGTTCAGTTGCAAACTCCTGTAGAGATGAGTTTAGAAAGAGCTTTAGAGTATATTGGTCCTGACGAACTAGTCGAAGTTACTCCGGAATCGATTCGTCTACGGAAAGTTAAAACCAAAAAATTAGCAAAAAGATCATAAAAGATCTAAAATCGATGTGATCGATAATCAATACTCAAGTTGGACTGTCGTTGTCTTGTGAAGATAGCGACCTTTTTTTAATCTGATTGATTTGATACCAAATTAAATAATGTTGGCGACACATATAGCGCTACGCACAAGTCCTAAAGGATACCGCTGCGCATATCAAAAGTTTACTAATCATAGGCTTAGCGTTTACCAATGTCCTAACCAAATTACGTAGTGCTAGACAATTTAGGTAGGGGTTTAACAATGCTGAACCCCTACATTATCTATCGTATTTTTTATGAAAATTGGTATGAGATTTGGCCAAGTCCTCTCATTATTCAATTTTAATTGATATAACTTCTTAAGAAGGTTTGACCACAGCAATATAAGGATTGACAAGATACTTATTGGCTACAGATTTAGCTTGTTGAGCGGTAACTTTAGCTATAGCTTCTTGAAATTGGCGATCAAAATCAATTCCTAAACCTAAACTTTCATACCAACCGTAAATCTGAGCGATTTCACTATTAGTTTGCTTGCCCAAAGCATATTGACCTAAAAGTTTGTTTTTAGCTCCTTGCAATTCAGATTCGCTAAGTGAGATTTGAGTCAGACGTTCGATTTCTTCTTGTAAAAGCGCGATCGCAATTTCGGTGTTTTCGGGCGCTGTCCCCATATAAGTAACAAAAAAAGCAGGTTCTAAACGAGTTGGAAAAAATGCCGAGACATCATAGGCTAAGCCCCGTTTTTCTCGCAATTCAACGAATAAACGACTCGAAAGACCATTGCCTAAATAGGTACTCAACAGTTTCAATACAGGATAATCGGGACTATTTACTGCTGCTCCGAGATAGCCCAGCATGATAATAGACTGCTGAGTTTCCTGTTGGATTAACGCTTCCGAAGGTTCAGTATTAATCGCTAGGGGAAGATCTAGGTCAATCTTGGTTGAGGAAATTTGCCAATCGCCAAATACTTCCTCGACTAAACGAACAGTTTCTTCTTTGTTGATACGACCAGAAATACTAATCGTTAGGTTATCAGGACGCAAATAGGTCTGATGATATTCTTGGAGAGTTGCTCGATCTAATTGGCCAACTGCATCTTCTGTTCCCAGTACCGAAACTCCATAGGGATGTTCTCCATAGATATTATGTCGCAGGGCATCGAAAGCCACATTAAAAGGTTGTTCTTTCTGAGAACGGATATTTTGTAAAGTTAATTTTCGCTCCAGTTCCACTTCTTCTGCGGGAAAGCTAGGAAAACGAATAATTTCAGCAAGTAATTTTAGGATAGGAGCAAAATCTCGCGATACTGCTTTAAAACTAAATAAAAAATAATCTGTTCCCGCATCTGCGCCTAGACTAGCACCTATCGATTCTACTTGTTCGGCAATTTCTAAAGCAGATAAGTTACGAGTTCCTTTCGTTATTACTGACGCGACAAGGTTAGAGATTCCTGCTCGCTCGCGGTTTTCCATAATAGAACCAGCATGGTTAAAAAAGAATCGACCCGCAACTAAATCCGCAGCCTGATTTTCTACAATCAGGAGGGTGATCCCATTAGAGAGATGAATACGGTGAATATTTTGCTGAGGAGAATGGGTTTTCAGAGACATTAAAAGATTTCTCAACAAGGTTTTAATATTACACTAGCATAGCGTTCTGGTGACAAGTACATGTTGGCAATTTGTTGTAATTCGACCGCTGTTATCTGCTTAATAATTTCGGGGTAAGATAAACATTGATCTACTGTCGCGAGGGTATTGTAATAACCGTAGATTCCCGCTAATTGTCCTGGGGTTTCTGTCGAAAATATATAATCGTTGAGCAGCAAACGTTTAATTCGGTCGAGTTCCAGCTCAAAAATCGGCTCATTGGCTAATTGCCAAATGCGATCGCAGATGATCTTTTCTGTAATCTCTAAATATTGGGGCTCTAACCAAGCAGTGATAGTCAATAAACTCGAATCTTTTTGCAAAGAAAACTGACTACAAATATCTAACACGATTTGTTTTTCTTCCCGCAATTCTTGCACTAAACGGGAGCAACGCCCACCGGCAAGCATTACCGAGAGCATATCCAAACCCACACCAACTTCGAGATCTTTGATTCCAGGCCCAATCCAGCCCATTAATAAACGAGCCTGTTCAATTCGGGGTAACTGCAATTGGTGACGACGCACCTCGATTAATGGCGGTTCTGCTTCAATCGGTGAGGGAGGACATTCAGAACGGATACTAAATTGAGAAAAAGCCTGATTCGCCAGGGATAATGCAGATTCTGCTTCAATTCCTCCCACCAAAACTAGGGTCATATTTTCCGGTTGATAGTGGGTGCGATGGAAACAGCGCATTAAGTCTGGAGTATGCTGCATCAGGAGATCTACTTCTCCTAAAATAGGTCTTTTATAGACATGATTTTGGTAGAGAGTCTGGCATAAAGTTTGAAAACCCAACCAATCAGGATCATCGTAACTAGAGCGAATTTCTTCTAAAACAACGTCTCGTTCGCGGATGAATTCTTCACCAGGAATACTGGCATGGAGCAGGATATTAGCTAAATAGGGTAAGGTTTCTTCGATATGGCTGTTAGCTGTAGTTAAATAAAAATGGGCGTAATCATGACTAGTGGCAGCATTCGCAACTCCCCCTGTATTTTCAATCACCCAGTCAAATTCTCCGACAGCCACTTGAGGAGAACCTTTAAAAATCATATGCTCTAGAAAATGGGCTATTCCCGACCAAGAATCTGGCTCGGCACTCGCCCCCGCTTGAACCCAAACATCTGCTACTACCACTGGAGTTACGGGCAAATGTTGATGAATTAGGGTTAATCCATTGTCTAAAGTGAATATTTGGGCAGGTAGTTCCGCAGATTCAAGGGGTGGCAATAGTTGGACCATTAATTAAATGACATATATTTTTGTAATATTAGACTATGGTAGCGCTGACCTATCACCCCAACTTGTCAATTTTGCTACAAAATTTCATCTAAATATAAGGTTACATTTTTTATATCGCTAAAAATAGGTCTTAAAAATCGATACTTAACGCCTAGAGGTTTGATGTGAATTAGTTTTTTTAATATTAAAATCCGTATGTATACTAATTCAGACGCGCAATTAAATGCTCTCCAACTCTTAAGGCATTGGCAATAATGGTCAGAGCAGGGCTGACAGCTGCACTAGAAGGGAAAAAACTGCTATCTACTACATAAAGATTATTAAGATCATGAGTGCGACAATTAATATCAAGTACTGACGAGTTGGGATCTGAGCCAAAACGACAAGTACCACATTGATGGGCTACTACAGAAATAGGTGCACTGCCATAGGGATGAATACCACGAGACTGTTTATCTGTAGCTTTGAGAACTTCTTGCCAACGATATAAAAGGCGATCGTGAGCTTCTAAGTTATTGGGATTATAGTTCAAATGTAGTTTGGTATCTTTGACAGTGACACGATTATTTAAATCAGGTAGGTCTTCCGTTTGCAACCACCATCCCAAGGAACGTTTTGCCAACTGCTTTAAACCAAATCCTGGCATTAATTTAGCCGCAACCGATAAAAGAGGTGGAGACTCGGAAAAAATCACGTCTTGTAAAATGCCCCCTGAATCTTGGATATGTCCCATGGGATAGGAGAAATCTTGGTCGCCCCAATAAAAATCATTGATGTAAATACTACGTTGAAACAATCCAGAATTAGGCTGGGGGGATTGCTGTAAAATTACTGTCATCAGTTGCTTCATGAAATTACGTCCCACTAAATCGGAACTATTTCCTAATCCCTGGGGATGTTTTTCGTTGGCAGAACGCAATAATAAGGCGGCAGAATTAATTGCTCCACAAGCCAGAACGACAATATGACCTATAAATAGGTAGGATTGACCTTTAATCATTGCTTCAACGGCTTTTACTTCCGTTCCCGAAGGATTAGTATGTAAAGCTACAACTTTAGCCGATGTCTTGAGAGTAACATCATGACCAGCTCGGATTGCGGGACTGACTCCTGTATCTTCTGAATCAGTTCGTCCTTCATCCCCAATACCGATCGCTAAATAGTTAGGATGGAGTCCATATTTAACTAGGCGATCGCTAATTTCTTGGATTTGAGGGATACGCTCCACTGGAGGCAAAGGATAGTCTTCGCTTCTTGGGGGTTCTGTAGGATCGTCACCTACCTTACCGTGAGCACGATAGAGCTTTTCCGCTTCTGTGTAATAGGGTTCAAAGTCTTGATACTTTAAAGGCCATTCTGGAGAAATACCGTCTTGATGTTCGATTTGCTCAAAATCTCTTTCCCGCAAACGCATTAATGCCCCACTATAGATTTTGGTGTTACCACCAACGCAGTAAAAGCTTTGAGGATTAAAGGGTTCTTCAGCATTGTCATACCATTTTTCAGGAGCATGATAATCTTCTTTTTTAAAAACCTCTACTTCTACTAGCTCTGAACTTTCTTTCTCGGTAAACTTTCCTTGTTCGAGTACGAGGATTTTTTTGCCCGCCTCTGCTAGTTTGCGGGTTAATGTCCCGCCCCCCGCACCAGTACCCACAATAATTACATCGTAAATTTGGTCGTCAATAATCATGATTTTATTTGTCCTTTGTTATTGGTCATTGGTTATTAGCCATAATTGATGCTATTTTTGCTCGAACACTAGGAGAGCGAAAGCCTAAGACAATATCTTTTGCCGCGATGCCTCGTTCAATTAATTCGCGATCGACATATATTTCAGTGCTATTATTTTGAATCCATACTTGGCGATCAATGAGGTCTAATTGCATGGCACAACCATAAATCCGATATTCATTACGCCAAGCAACATGCATTACCAAATAGCGATCGCGCTTTTCATCAAAAATCAATTGTGCTTCAGGATCTCCCTCAGCAAAATCCTGAAGAAACTGACAAATAATCTGACGGTAGTTATTTACTTTATTCATTACTTAGATAACCTCTTGATCAGTTGATAACAGTTCAAGTCTTACAATTGCTTGATTCAATTCTTCGTTTAAAATTTGTAATTTATATCCACTAAGTTTTCCTTTACTTCTATCAGCTTTATCTAGCAATAAATTTTGAGTATTTTTCAGCCAATCTAATTCTTCAATTAATTTTTTATTAATGTTTGTAAATCTATAACGTTTTCGTAATCCAGACAAACATTTTTTTTGATTCCCAAAACTCATTGATAGCAATTTTTCCATAAAATCATTTATTTCTATATACTTAAAAATAGGAATTTCCGAATATACTTGATATGAATTATCGATTTTACCAGGAAAGTCATTAAGACAAATCATTCTATAAAATTGCAGTAAGTCATTTTGCATTATCTCAAGCAATTCGATTCCTAGTTCTGGGTAACTTTTTTCTATGGCTGATTGTCTAGTTGTTATAGTATAAGAGCAAAATTCTCGAAATTCTATTAATTCTTTTCCTATAAATCCAAGTCCTTTGTAACCATTCATGTCTTCAATTAAATGTGGAATAGTATGGGAACCTGGATTTAAGTCTAGCTTCTTAGCAGCTATTAAATCATCAATATAAAGCTTGGACTCTTTTAGTAAATCTTGTTTATTTTTAGAAAACAACCCGATATTCGATAGGTATAGAAAAAGCCCCGTAATATGTTTAATAACCCCTATATCTTTAAATTCTCTATTAGTATATTGTAATTCTACTTCCTTCAATAAATTATCAAACTCTTGATCACTTAAATCTAAAAAATGGCATAATCTCATCCACTTAGGCATATCTTCGTCTTGAAAATATTTGCTGTTTAAAGTCGATTCCTCTAGCTCAAGACTGTTAATTATTCCTTTATCAAAGAATGTTTGCCACCATAAAAGATTAGGCAAAGGCTGGTATATTAGAAAATTCAAAAAGCCTTCATTGTATCTATCAAACATTTTTTGTAAATTATTTGGTTCTTGAGTATCTATATTTAAGGAATGACTAGAAATTTCTGATTGCATTCCTGCTGTTTCATCAAAATTAGCTTGCTTAGTTAACTTAGATACATACTCATTTTCCAAGTTACTAATCTCTTGAGGAAGCATTGTCCCGCGTTTGATTTCAATAGAAAAAGCGATCAGTATTTGTAAGATTTCTTGTGGCAATTCTGACTTATTTCTTGCTTTCTCTGGTAATTCTTGAAAAATCCTTTCAAAGTCCAAAATAATTTGTTTTAAACATCTCAAGTTTGTATATTCAGCTTTTTCATATAATTCTTCTATTAATTTGATATTGTCAGATAGAAAATTTTCTATCTCTTGATTATTGGTTTCTTCAATAAAGTCTTTTAATGCTCCATCAAGATCAAAACAAACATCAAAAGTTTTACCAATTAATTTTTCTTTAATATCTTTGTACTTATCATCTTTTAAAAGTTTTTCTTCATTAGCTACGAGAATTACTTTTAATCCTTGATGTTCTACAAAATAGTTTATATATCCTAAAAGATTGCCAATATCTATCTGACAGCGTTCTAAGTCATCAAAAATCAAAATACTTTTGTCAGTATTTTTAAGATAATCAGGAAGGTTAATTTCTGGAATTGCTACGGTTACAGAGCCGTCATCATTTTTATCCCCATCTAAGTCAATTTTCAGTGTACCTTTTAGCAATCCTTTGAGGATTTTGCCTGTTATTGCCATTCCTTTAGAAGACAGTACAGGATGTAACTGCTGAAAAAAAGCATCTTCGATATCAGAAAAACTAGTCATTCCATATAGACTGACATATAAAGATTTTTTTTGTTCCTGTTTGAGTTTTTCGAGATACTTATTAATGAACCAGGTTTTACCACATCCCCATTCACCCTTGAGCAATACAGCAAATCCAGGTGAATGAGATAAGCCACAGTAATAATCTAAATAATCTTCAATGTGACTATTAACTGATCGAGTTTCATTGCCAGACATAGATCAAAATAAACAAAATAATCCAAATAACATCAACAAAATGCCAAAAAATTGAGGTCGCCTCAACCCCATATTCTCCTCCTTCATAATTACCAGGAAAAAAGGAACGAATCAGCATAATAGTTTGCAATAATACCCCTGTTAAAACATGTAAGCCATGAAAACCAGTGAGCAGATAAAAAGTGCCTCCGAAAACCCCAGAGGTAAAACCAAACTCCAAACTTTGCCATTCCATAGCTTGTCCATAGAGGAAATAACTCCCCATTGCCATAGTTAGTAGCCAAAAGAAACGAAAACCCCAGAGATTCTCGCGATGCAAAAATTTTTCCGCGATATAAATTACAAAACTACTCGAAACTAAAACTACCGTATTGATGGCAGGATCTCTGATTTCTAATCCTTCTATCCCAACGGGTAGCCAGTCGGGGACAGTTGTTTTATAGAGAATATAGCCAGCAAAAAAGCTAAGAAAAATAACACTTTCTGAAAGCAAAAAGATAATAAAGCCGAACATCCTATTGTCAGCTTCTTCATGTTCGACTGCCGCACTGCCAGCAGAATCTAATTCCATTTGCTCTAAAGTAGGTTCTAAAGTAGTCATAGATTTAATTATGTTTTTAGTGATTTTTTGTTTTATTATTTGTCTTTCGTCCTCTCTTGGTGCGCGTTCCCTCTCTTGGTCAGCATTCCCTTGCCCAGAACACGGAGCTGGGCTTGTCCAGATCGGTGCTCTGGATAAACGCCTCTCGGCGGCGCGGGGTCTGACCGCTTGCGTCTTACGCCGCCCTAAAGGATACCGCTTCGTCCTTTGTTCTTTGTCATTTGTCCTTCGTTTTTAATAACTAATAACCAACGACCAATGACCAATGACTAATTAACTAACCCATATTTTCGGTCAATGGCTCTGATTTTCCATAACCATAGGGTTCTGCTACCACTATGGGAAGTTCTTCAAAATTTTCTACATCAGGTGGAGAAGAGACTAGCCATTCCAACCCAATTGCTCGCCAAGGGTTATCTGGGGCTTTTTTCCCAGCAATCCAAGAAGCAAACATATTGAGTAGGAAAGGGATAGTAGACATACCTAAAATAAACCCACCAATACTTGCTATTACATTCCAAAAAGCAAATTCAGGGTCGTAGGAAGCTACTCGTCTAGGCATTCCCATTAAGCCTAAAGGATGCATCGGGAAGAAATTGAGGGTAGTACCCAGAAAGGTTAACCAAAAGTGCAATTTCCCAAGCCCTTCATAGTACATTTTGCCTGTCATCTTCGGGAACCAGTGATAGATAGCAGCAAATATTCCAAAGACAATCGCGCCGTAGATCACGTAATGAAAATGTCCCACAACAAAGTAGGTATTATTAACATGAATATCAACGGGAACAGAGGAGAGCATGATGCCTGTAATCCCAGCAAAAACAAAATTAATTAGACCTCCCAAGGCAAACAACATCGGTGTATCGAGACGGAGTTTGCCATCCCAAATCGTAGCGACCCAAGCAAAAACTTTAATTCCTGTGGGAACTGAAATTAGCATGGTGGACAACATAAACAACATCCGCATCCAATCAGGAGTACCACTGGCATACATATGATGTACCCAAACAACGGCACTTAATCCTGTAATAATTAGGGAAGAAACAGCGACTACTTTATATCCAAATAGGGGCTTACGGGCATAGACAGGAAATACTTCCGAGAAAATGCCAAATACAGGCAAAATCATCACATAAACTGCGGGATGAGAGTAAAACCAGAAAAAATGTTGAAATAAGACGGGATCACCACCCTGAGAGGGGTCGAAGAAGGTTGTCCCAAAGCTTAAATCACACAACAGCATAACTGCACCGGCAGTTAGAGCAGGGAGCCCAAATAGTTGAATGATTTGAGCTGCTAAAACTGTCCAAACAAAAGCTGGGGTTTTAAACCAACCCATTCCTGGACAACGCATTCGCACGATGGTGGTGACAATATTGACTGCTCCCATAATCGAGGAAACCCCAGAAATTGCCACTGCTAACAACCAAATAAATTCCCCATTAAGCAATTGTCCGCTAGGATTTTGGACACTAACAGGCGGATAGGACCACCAACCCGCTTGGGCTGGGCCACCAGGAACCAGGAAACTAAGAATAAATAAGATCCCAACTACGGGAATCATCCAGAATGCCACTGCGTTGAGACGGGGAAAAGCCATATCCCGCGCTCCAATCATTAGAGGCACTAGATAATTAGCAAATCCAACCAGAACAGGAAATGTCCAGCCAAACAGCATAATCGTGCCGTGCATAGTGAAAAGAGCATTATATACTGTGCGATCAACTAGGTCAGGTTCGGGGGTGATCAACTCTCCCCGCATAATCATGGCAAAAATACCAGCTAACAAAAAGAAGAAAAAGGCAGTAACAATGTACTGAATACCAATTACTTTATGGTCAGTGCTAAAGCTAAAGTAGCGCCGCCAGTTAGGAGGCATTTCGGGGATATCTACCCCAGTTGGTGATGGTTCTGATGTAAGTTGAGTCATTTTTTTTAGTTATTGGTCGTTAGTCATTGGTTATTGGTCATCGGTCATTGGTCATTGGTCGTTAGTCATTGGTTGTTGGTTACTGAGGACGAAAGACTAAGGACTAAGGACGAAGAACTAAGGATGATAATTAACTACTGGTGCTTCAGCAGGTACAACTGTCGCCCAACCATTTTGTTCTCTTAGCGCATATTCTTTAATTGCCTGGTTAGGAGCCGTGGAAGGTTCATTCTGAGATGCTTCAGCTAACCAATTTTCATAATCTGCGACTGATTCTACTACTACATCTGCTTGCATAGCAGCAAAATAGGTACCACTATATTGGGAATCACGCAGACGATATTTACCTGTGAGAATGGGCGTAAATTCAAAATCGATCGCTTGTTGGGGAATCGCATCTTGCTTAACGCGAAAAGCTGGAATAAAGAAACCATGAATCACATCTTGAGATCGCAGAACTAAATGGGCGCGATGATCAACTGGTAAATGTAGCTCTGTACTAGTGATATTTTCCTCCGGGTAACGAAAAACCCAAGCCCATTGTTTGGCTTCTACTTCGATACTTGTAATCGGTTTGCCAGTTTCATCTAATGTCTCGGCATAGGCAGTAGAACTCATCTCTGGCATATGCAGATGGGCCATTTCCATCGGCCCTCTAATCGCCATCTCTTGATAGGTTTGATAGCTATACACTGCAATCCACAAGACCAACAACAGAGGAATTGTTGTCCAAACGATTTCTAGGGTTACATTACCTTCAATGGCAGGGCCATCGCTGAGATCGTATTTTCCTGCACGATGAAAGAGTACCGAAAAAATTATGGTTCCCGTAACGCCTAAAAAGATAAAGGTTCCTAGAGTAACTAAAAAACTAAATAAATTATCTACTAGTTGAGATTCTATAGAGGCTTGGGGAGGTAGCCAAGAATAGGATAATTGACCAACCCAAATACTGATGCTACCTAGTATTAGAGTGATCGCTACTAAAGTTAAAATGATCTTAAACTTCACAACTAAACCTCATCTCAGTAATGTATTGGGGTCTTGTCCTAGGCGTAGTAAATGCCCAGCCGTGTTATGAACTCCAAATTCCGCAGCCAGCTGCGCTCCTAGGGTACCATGCAGATACATGAGAAACATAATGATCAATCCTGCTAATAAATAGCTCCACTGTACTTGTCTGCTGGTATCATTTCGCCAAACATAGCGTTGAAAACCTCGCCAGATTGTCATCCCTACTATTAAAGCAAGCAATAAGACTCCTCCTACGCCATGCCACAGCATAGTCTCTATGGCGCTCAAGCCCCAGGCACTATCTATGACCGGTGGAGAATCTACCAGCATAATTTCATAAAAACCTGCTGCTACCGTAAAAAAAGTAACAATTGCCGCAGCTAGCATATTGTACCAACCCACATCAAAAAGGTTGGAGCGAGTAGCTGGAATTGCTAAATATTTGAAGATCGGTTTTTCAAAAACAAAGAAAACTCCCACAATATCAAAAGCGATTCCAATAATAAATAATCCCAGCGTTAGATGTACTAAGTTGGGATGAATTGGAATAACATAAGGTAATCCATTAGCACCTAAATCTAACTGCTGAAGCAGTTCAGAGTACATTACAGTAGTCCCTCCTTAGCTGCACTAACAATTTCGGTTGTATGTAGTCCATAAACCCATACTAATTCGTCGCCCAGATACACCTGAAAGAATACCAGACAGGTTAAAAGCAGAGTGACCCCTAAATACGCAACAGGTAATCTTTGCGGATTGTCTGCTCGCAGCACATAGCGCCAACCTGTAATCGCTGCAATGACCCCAGATAGCGACCAACCAATCACGGTATGCAGATTCAACACTGGTTCTACAGCATCATAGGCGAGCGACAAACCCGCTTCTATTTGTCCAAAGATAATGGCAATGAAAATGGCAATTGTGGCCACAAACATATTCCACCAACTCACCTCATACAGCTTGTAATTACGAGTAAAATAGCCCGTAACATCGCAAAAAAAAGCGAAGAGAACCATCGCGATCACAAAATGCACCACAATGGGGTGAATCGTATCAGGATAGGGCAAATTATGCTCATTAAGTGGTGGTAGTAAATTATCAAACATTGTGTTCTCCATTACAAAATAATACGAACACTTTAATAAAGTATCTATAAATTTAATCCCAAATTTTAATAGTTTTGCTGCAGATTTAAATTATGAAATTGGGTTAATTTTTCTTCATGTATGATAATTCAATTAGAAGTTGATGAGCAATGTTGCTATTATCTAACTAAGAATAACCGTCCCAGAGATCTAGAAGGTGATTGCTTTACGAGGCAAGATTTAGTATGAAAATATTACGTTACATTTCATTAACACAGCCTACAATATTAGCGATCGCGCAGCGCCAGCCTTTGGCTGATCGCATTATCTAAACTTCCTTTCAACTCAGTTATACTCATCGTCCCAATATCTCCTTGTTGGCGAGTACGAATACTCAAAGTTTGGCTTTCAACTTCTCGCTTGCCAACTACTGCCACTACAGGGATTTTTTTCTAATTCGGCATTACGTATTTGTTTGCCTAAACGTTCCCCCGTACAGTCTATTTCTACTCGATAACCAGCCTGTTTGAGCGCCACAGCAACAGCCTCCCCATATTCTCTTTGTGCTTCACTCACTGGTAGCAAGCGGATTTGGATCGGTGCTAGCCACAAAGGAAAATCCCCTGCGTAGTTTTCGATTAAAATTCCATAAAAACGCTCTAAAGACCCAAAAATTGCCCGATGAATCATAATCGGACGTTGACGAGAA
>JASJDR010000158.1 GCA_030065615.1 Xenococcus sp. MO_188.B8
TTTCTAGTTTGTCTTGCTCTTGAATATTTGGCAAACTTTCAATTCTATTTGCTTCTCTTTCTGTTTTTCTAATTTCTGATTTTCTTTCATTGTTTAGCAGATTTTTAAACTCTATTCTGTCTTGATTAAATTGGACAGCTTCTTCAGTAATATCTGTAATATCTCTAGTTATTCTATTTAGACTATCCGCTTTTTCGTCAGCATTTTCTAAAGCGTTAAAAACTTTATTTATTCGGCGTTTTCCTTCAGGCATGTAACTATAACTATCTGCTTCTACAGTATGACTATCTCTTAAAGCATTACCTATATGAGCAACATTAATACCTGTTTCTTCGGCGATATCTTCAGCAGAAGCAAACATACTTCTTACACTTGAATACAGATTAGCTGTGGCTTGATAGGTGCGTATTCGAGACTTAATTTTTTGTTCATAAGCTGTGTAATTAGCCTGTCCTACAATACCTACGATCCAATTTTTAACCGTGTTGCCAATTACTTGATTAACGTTGATTGCTTGACCTTGACTGTCTTTAATTCCCAAGCTACTTAATACTAAAGAAGCCGTATCTCCTACTGTGTCAGCAATGTTTGAACCGAGAAAAATAGCGTTATTTACGAGCAAGACTGTATTGAGCATCTGTAGAGCTTTATCGGCGTGAGTGGCTTTCCAAGCTATGTCAGCAGCGTTTTTAATAGCTTTAAGTCCATAGGTGCCATGGGAGACAATTTTGTTAGTAACCGTAGTAGTTTTTTGGACTACATTGACGGTTTTTTGAATGGCTGCATTTTGCGCTGTATTGACTGCTTGTAACTTTAGGGTAGTCGCACCATTAGCTTTAGCTTGAGCAGCTACAGGAGGCACTAAAGAGGGGGCTTGGCAGGTCGATTTCAAGCCATTCTGTTTAATTTGTCGGAGGATATCTAATCCGCCTACAGCTAGAGCAATGGTAGCGGGGTCGGGCAATCTAGATATTTTATTATCTAATTTGTCTAGCTTGTTGTTAATGTCTTGAACTTGTTTTTGATCCACTTGATTATCTTGAGGTATAATTTGGTCTACTAAGGTTTCGATTTTTACTTCATTATTTTTGATTTCATTGACTCGTTTTTCCAAGTCTTTAGCCTGTTTAATTACTTCTAGATCTCTAGCTTTTATACTGCTTTCCAGATCTTTACTATTAGATTTTAAGCCTTGAATGTCTAAGTCATAGTTAGTAACCTTATCGTTTAAATTTCTAATTTTGACATTCTCGTTAACTTCTTTATTGACTTGTTTTTCGACTAATTTTTCCAGGTTTTCCGAGTTAACTTTTTCTAAATCTTTCACCTGAGAATTAACTCTCTGTTCTAGTGCTTCAAATTTTAAGTTATTGTCTTTGATTTGAGAATTAATCTTTTGGATATCACTATTACTTTTAGTGATTTTTTGTTGTAAATCAGAATTAGTTTTTATTAAAGAGTCTATTTGCCCCTGATATTGTTTCTTTAAACTTTCTACTTGTTGTTCGGTGCTTGCTTTAAAAGCAGCTATGTCACTAGTATTTTTGGCTATTTGGGCTTGTTGTAAACCAACTTGATAAGCTAATTCTCTATGCTGAATATCTCTTATTCTATTAGCTTGATTGATTGTATCAATTTGACTCTGCTGTCTACCGTTAATCAAGCTGTTTTCAACACTTCTAATTCTATTTTGCTCAATCTTTTTGGTATTAAGGATTACTGCCTTGTTTAATGCTGCAACCTGCTTAGTTAAATAAGCTAAGGCTGTGGTAGTAGCAAAACTAGAAAGAATAGAATATATGTTGGCGATTAAATTTAAAGCTCTTAATGCTTGTTTGCCTACCGTAGCGATTCTATTAGCATTACTAGCGGCTCTAGAAGCAGTATAAAGATTTTGATAATTAGCTTTTTTAGCTGCTAAAGTAGCATTTAAAGCCTGTGCGTTAGCGTTTCCAATATTAACAGCATTAGTATTAACCGCGCTTTTGACATTAGCTAGAGAAGCAGCATTTTGTCCAACAGAAACAGCAGCATTTTTAATTGCTGATTTATTTTGAGTTACTGCTTGCTGTATGCCTAATGTTTTTACAGCAACAATACTTGATACACCTGCCAAAGCTTGACCAATAATATTTGGTACAGCACTAGTCGCGACTTTTTGCTCTAGCTCTCTTTCTGTTTCTTTTTCAAGAGCAGCTAACTGTTGTTTAGTAGCTAAATCTGGACATAAACTCATGTTATTTATAGATAAGTTTTTTTACTTTTCCGTCTTTTCCGTAGCAGCAAATATAATGAGGATTACAATCACAGCTACATGTTCCTGGTGGGCATTCTTCACGAGGAAAAACACAATAATCGTCTATTGTTGGTATCTCTTTAAATGTTTTTGAAAAGACGAACCCTCGTTCATCAAATACTTTAAATTCATATTCGTAACCGCCCGTTATCGGGATAATATCTTCAATTTTTACTGAACCAGGATAAGCAGCAGAAGGATGATAGATGCTGCACTCAGTTTTTGATTGCAAAGCACGATTACCTGTATTTGGATCGGTCAATACTTGCTTGCTAACATATCCGTTTATATTTTCAACGGATATCTTATAAGTGGCGACTGCTTCATAAGATTCTTTAGTTAGAACAATGCCTAGTATCTTTCCTTTTATAAGATTGTAATGACCGTCTTTTTGTGTTCTAAAAACCAAAGCTTGTACAGTTTGTCCGCAAGCTAATGCTTGACCAGCTATCCCAGTATTTTGATAAGTAATTGATACCCAATATTGTCCTTGTGGTTCATTCTTAACGAGTTCCACAATTTCCCAGCGAACATTAGGAAAAGGGGTATAGAATTTAATTGATTCTGCCCCTTGTGGAAATATTGTTAGATAAGTTTTATCTGCACCTGGACAAACATTATTGCCTTGTCTAACTATTTTCATTAGACAACGTTATCAGGGTCAAAACTACTTGTATCTATCGTATAGATGGCGAAATCAAAGTTATTTCTAATCTGCGATTGTCCGTCTCTAGTTTCGTAAGTTTTAATCGTGAAATTATCTTGAGCGACGATCGCCTGGGTTTTATCTTGAATTGGCTGACTATTTTCGTCGGTTTTTTCCTTGGTGCTATGGTGCAGCCAGGCTAGCCAAGCAGTAGCAGCTTGAGCAGGAGTAGCAGTAAGTGGATCGTTTAAATAAGGAGTGCCGTTTGTGTCCACAAAATCATTAAGTTTAATCTGGATTACACCGTCTTCTTGAGTAGCAGAAGTGCCAAATAATTCTTTTAGTCCTTGTGCCATTTTCATTACCTCTAGATCACTAAGCTCAATGTACCCATTTGAGCTATTCGAGCGATCGCTCTTGGGAATTAAAGTTTTAAGGCATGTCGATGAACCAAGAATCCCCGTCGTTCTACGACGGCGGAGCGTCAACTGCGCCTTACCAGATAAGATCAACATCATAGAGAGAAAACTTTTCATCTGCTGTAATGATCGGCAGATTTTTAATTCTCCCTTGAGCAATTAAAAGGCGATCGAATGGGTCTTTGTGGTGATTCTGTAAATTACTAATTTCAAGAACATCGTTTATGCCAATAGAGAGACGAACAAAATCATAATGCTGAACGCGATCTGGAATGTATGATTTTGCCGGTTCGGGTAAAGGAAGTTTGCCAAGCTGGTATTTAATCACAATCTCCCATGCACTAACCACACTGAAAAAGACAATATTTTCAGGATTGCTGATGATAGAACGGGCTGTAGCTGAAAGCTTGTCGTCATCAGTGACCCACCAGAGAAAGGCGTTAGTATCTAAAAGTACCTGCATTGATGTGATTATCCTTCACCTTCAAAAGCAGCAAGAATATCTGAAGGAAGAGGATCGTCAAAATCATCAGGAACGACAAAACGACCTTTATCAATTCCTGGCACTCGCATTTTAGATGTTCTTGAACCTGAGTCATCAGGAACTTTAGGGGAAGGAACTAACCGAGCCTTTTCTTCCCCGTTTGAAAAAATCACAATTTCCTCTCCCTGAAGCACTTGAGAGAATAATTGTGAAAACTGTTGTTCAGCCTCTCGACGGTCTACATGAATGGTCATAGGTCAGTTAAGGTCAATAGCTCCTATGTTCTACTATACTGTCAACAAGATTCGGTGGTAAAAATAATTTTGAGTTAAAAAAAGCTTGATTTCTAAGGCTCAAAAGCACCTGTTGCCATCTGCCACCCCGAATCAATGAAATTCCTCTGGACAATTTTGCTCCTTTCTGACCCGATATGTGATCGGTGGGGGGGTGCTCTGCTTTTCTCTCCCCCCAGGCTTGCCCGTAATACTATATAGAAATCCCTTGACACGGTACTGAAATCTCATACTCCCCTTGGTCTTTCTCCAGCCAGTTACTAAAGATTTCCTCACGATCGCTGATAGATCGCTTGACACCAGAGTAGTAAGATTCTCGATTTCCTCGACTGCCGTATCTTCCGCGATAGGTTAATTTAACTCCCAGTTTTCTCAAGAGTGATTGAGCCGCCGTAATCGGATTCGATTCTGGCGAAATCCAGACACCGAGTATCGCTTTGATGTCATAGCGAAGAGCCACGATTTTGTTAAACCAGTCCTCTAAGTCAGATTTAGAGAAAGTTTTCTCCTCGCCAAAGAATTGATTAATCTCCAGAGCCTCTAGAGCCAGGATTTTACTCGTGATCAAGTCTCGGTTCAAATCTGGAGTAAACAGAGCGCGCGCCTTGTCCTTCTCTGGCGGATGGTCTGCCAGTTGATTAAGTCTCTTGGAGTCCCGATGATTTAAAAAAGCTCTGCCGACGGTCAAGAAATAGTGCAGCCGTAATTGGCTATACCAGCCCTTATCATCCTTCTCGATCAGTTCTGGGGTACATTCAACCCCATATTTCTTCTCGATCACCGCTTTCTTCAGGATCTGTTTTTCCGCTACAGATAACGAGTGTTTCTCTTGCAGCTTCTTGAGCTGACGCTCATCAATGTTGGGGCGTAAACTTGTCTCGATTCTTTCCTCCTCGTAGGCTTCCTCTTTGATGATGCCAATGCTCTCCTTGATCTCATCGCAGTAAGCCAAGGGGTTGATCGTCCGCTCTCTGGTATATCCCTCACGGATTAGCTTGTCGATAATCGTACCCTTATATTGATACATCCCTTGATTGACCACACAGGCACGACGCGACCAATAGATTAAGGACTCTTGACTAAAATTCTGGTCAAGGTTGTCAAAGTCTAGCTCTGAAAGGTCGGCCGCCGTTAAACGTTGAATGTTGACCCTCGCTATTTTCTCCTGGGTTTTTAAGAGGGACGATGGCGAAGTTTCCCCCGCTCCCACAAAGGACAGCCCCCGCTCTGGAGCATAAAGATATCGGGGTACATCATCACGAACCCTTTCCATGGTCTGAACCACAGCATCAACAGTCTGCACCCCACTAGCCAAACAAAGTACAGCATCAAAATGACCTTTAACGTCGATTGATAACCCTGTCTCAAGAGAAGGGCTAGCCAGAACGAGATCGTATTGACTAACAACATCATTAATGTGTTCCACACAACGAAAAGCAGGGTGAGTGTGATCAGCGATTGATTCTCCATCGATTCTTAAGATTTTTTTATCGGGAAAACGTGATTTAAATAATTCCTCTAGATTTTGGGTGGACCAGCGACTAGATTTTTTTTGTGCCCCCAGAGCCAGATAAATTTTTTGATTGGCTTCTAGTTGGGTAAAGGCGATATCAATCAGATGTTTTTGCTCCTCGACGACAAATAGTTTTCGTTTGCCTTGATTGGGGTTGAAATAATTCTTAACAATATGCGTTTCCACCTCACGACCGACTAAAGCCTGGACATATTGGATCGCCATGGGGGACAAGTCCGCATCAGAGAGATAGATTTTCCCCCCTGTGTTAATCACCGTCTGTAGAGTCTCCTTGAGAGTATTCAGGATCTTGATTCTGTTATCTTTACAAGTCGATGAGTTCAACAGATGCCAGAAGACTTGTTCACACTCATCGAGGATCACGATCGCCTCTGACCAGTCCGTCGGTCTAATTCTGGCTTTGGAGAATGGATGTAATGAATCTATACATAGCCCATAGCCTAAGATTCCCCCCGTCTCGCTGTCGCGAATTTCTTCAATGTGATCAATGCCGAATCTCTCGCATAATGTCCTGGTTAATTGGATACGGTGAGTAACCAGCAGAACAGGTATACCTTTCTGGTTTGCTTCTTGTACTATCTGAGTTAAACTCTCGGTTTTTCCTGTGCCCTTGGCACTCTGTAAGCCAATGAGTTGAGCCGTTTGGGGAATCTCTAACTTGCCCAGATATCGCTGGTTGACTTTTTGGTTCACTAAGGGATTAAGATCCGTTAGAGCCTGTAGCTTAAAATCCGCTAGGCTAACCGCGTTATCGATGAGGTGTTGAAAATAGATTGACCCACGGGCATATAAAAGGTCATCTACCCCTTTAAATTTACTAGACCACTGAATTACACTTACCTTTGCCCCCTCCCGTTCTAGAAGCCATCCTGTTCGGTTGAGAGCTTTTCTGACATGCTTAATTGTCTTCGGCTTTTCGTCAGAATCAAAAGCCAAATAAATCTGTCTATTTGGTGCCAAAGCCTTTAGCTCAGGGATTAGCTGGTGAAAGTCTCCTAGCTTTTTCGCACCGTTCCAAACCCCAGGAAGTCCGATCGCCAAGCAACCCTCTGATACCAATGAGGATGCCTTTTTCGCCCCCTCCGTAATAAAGAGGGGGATTTGAGAATTAGCGCGAGCATCTTCCCAGAAAGAGACACAAGAGGTAACAGAGAGCCTCGATACCCCCCACCGATCACATATGGCGTTAGCAGTTTCTTGACCTATCTGGGGAGCGAATACTCGTGTCGGCGTTTTGGGGGGAGTCTCGTACTTAATCTTTTTTTGTCTGGAGAGATCATAACGGGGGCGATCGGGCTTGAAACAACCCCACTCAGATAAAGAATTTGATAATAAATCAACCCCTGAAAACCACCAGCCACCTTCATAACAATGCTCATATTTTTTCAAGAAACGACTGCGAACTACTCCGCCATTGCGACGGTCGGAGTCGGGCAAAGCAAAAAATAGCCTCTCGTGGGGTTCATATTCGGACAGCGAAGAAAAATTAAGTTTAATTATTTCTTCAGATATCCCACTCTGTAAAAGCTCTGTGCAGTGTTGTTCAGTAAGGCTAGAATAAACACTTGAAAAGACCTCTGTAGTTGGTCTACAATCATCAGTAAAATTACTCATACGAGCTAACTAAAATGTTGCGGGTTCAGTATGTGTCGGTAAGCAAAAGTCAGAAGTTGCTCACCATGAAGCCCCAGACTATCTGTTTTGATAGCTGGGGTTTCTAAATCTTCACACCTTATGGGCAATCAAACTCGAAATTAAAGGGTTATTTTGTAGTTTCCCCGACTCTACGACTTGGTCACGTCGAGAATCTATGCTTGTATTACAAACTGTGCCTGGGTTTTTGAAATATAAAGAAACTACCTGCATACCGCTTTAATTGAGCAACCGCCTAGTAAAGTGTGGACAGGCTCACCACGACATCTATAGACCGAGATATAAGCTACAATCTAAGCGCGTGCTAAACCGCGCGACGCAGCCAAGTTTGGGCAGTCTTCTTGTCGCAAACAAAACTCCTGCCCTTCTTGGCTCAACTTGATTCAGTTGTACAGAAGTATTGATTAACTCTCTACTTCTTGTCGCACGTTTATTATAGTCATTCTCTTTTCGTAACAGTAGTAAGAATGGCTGAAATTCGTTAATTGATTGGAAAATAAACACAGGCAAAATAGAATAACTTCCTGATAAGTTTGTAGAATTATGCATTTTGCAACAAAACTTTGCAGTTGAACCATGATGAATCAAGCAATCAAGATAAATTCAGACACAGCAAATAGGGATTTGCTCTCAAGCAATTCTATTTGTTAATTTTCGTAAATTACTGGTTAATTATGTGACGCGATAATTAATCTACTAGCCGATTGATCCAGAGCAGAAGCTTCGTACTGTCTTTGGTAAACATCATCTCAAGTGCTGAAAGCAAAGTGATCATAGTGATGTGTATTGTTTACTAAGTGGGTTATAGATTCCTTTTGTCTCTTTGTACTTAATTCACTATCGGATTTGTTGCTTAGTTTTTCCTGAGTATTTAATATGCTTGAACTGAGTTTGATAGCAAAAATGGATTTCTTTATTTTTTCTTTATTCATCAGGGTTCTAGCAAGGGAATGCAATTAAAAACATCACCAAAAACCAATGTATTTCTTTAAATGAAGGCAGAAGGCAGAAGTTTAATTGTTCGGATGGGGATGCGCGACCCCAACCGAACCCTACAACCTTTAGAGGATGGGGAATTAAACCCTAAAAGAATGAAAGATGAAGGTAATAAATTACCTTCTGCCCTCTGCCCTGACGCGAAGCTAATCCTTTAGGGCTGCCTTCTGCCTTAAGGGCGAAGCCCGTTAAATGTAAATGTTGGTCTGCGATAAGATATGAGCCAAGTGCGTCAGTGAACCATCAAGTATTTGGGTTCAGTCTCATCCAGTAATGGAGTTCAAGAAATGGTTACTAACCCCACCAAGGAAAAAATATCTTTTGAAGAATATCTAAATTATGACGATGGTACAGATAACCGTTATGAATTGGTGGATGGAGAATTAGTAGTAATGAACCCGCCAGCTAAAAGACATTTTAAAATCAGTCGTTTTTTAGTGAGACTGTTTGAGGAGTTTATATCTCGACAAAAATTAGATATTGAGGTGTTTACAGGTATCGGAGTAAGAACGGGGTCAAATAAAGCTCGTATCCCTGATGTTAGCGTGATTGAAGGTGAAGTATGGCGCAGTATCCCTGATGATGCCTCGGCAGTAGTTCAAGTACCCCTGATGCTAGCTGTGGAAGTAGTAAGCGCAGGTGCGGAACAGAGAGAAAGAGACTATACCGATAAAGCGATAGAGTATCAAAATACAGGAATTCCTGAATACTGGATTGTTGACCCCATCGAGCAAAAAATAACAGTCTTGATGTTAGACAAGGGGAGTTACACCAAAACTGTATATATGGTCGATGAAGCGTTAAAGAGTGCGACATTCCCAGGATTAAAGGTAACGGCGGGTGAAATAATATCTCCGTGAGTTTTTTCCTAGAGCCAATAAAAAGGAGAGAAGAAGATATGAGCAACAATCAGTTTAGTCTCGATATGTCACCTGAAGAACGACATCGTAAATTAGTCAAGATGTCAGATGAAGACATAGACTATTCAGATATTCCTGAGCTGGATGAGGACTTTTTGGAAAATGCCAAATTAGTCATCATCAACGAGACTCAAGACAACACAAGTCCGAGCATACCCCCCACCGATCACATTCGGCACATTTAATTTCTGATTTTGTCTTTGAGTATCACAATGGGTAGTGTGATACTGGTAGTAAGTAGAGTAGTCAGACTATGAGGCGTGTAGTTTGTTCAGATGAAATCTGGGAATTGCAACCAATTCCAGGGGCGGTAAGGCTTACAAGCTTGGAATTTGAGAAATGGATCAAACATGGATATAATTTCAGCTTTGTGAGTCTCTCAGGTAGCGTTAGTTTATTGTGTGACTCAAGGGGGTATTACACCGCATCGAAAAAAGTGGATGGCAACCTGCGAAGGAAAAGAGTAGGGAAGTTTCCCAGCGATATCAGGCGAGGTTTAATCGGAGCGACAGAGATATTATGCGACAATGCTAAATGGCTAAAATATCAAGAGGAGCAACGAGCCAAGCGAAAGCCCAAACAGTCGGAACAGGAAGAGACGATCGCCAGCTTGAGAGAATTTATTCAGAAGCAAAAGCAGACTATTCAAGAGTTAAAACAGAGAAATACTGATCTGGCGATCGAGCTAGCTCAATACAAATATGCGGATGAGGATGATTTTTAAGCAAAAAGTAATGTAGCTAGTACCGTACATTGCTCAATTACTCAATAATTCATTTACTCAATAATTCATTTATTCATTACTTCAATTGTTCAATTGAACATGATAAGCCAGTAGTTCTACGGTGGTCATGTAGAGCCTTTACTCTTACTCTTTTGAGTAAATGAATCACTACTCATTACTTCTAAACATCATTACCTCATTTACTCATTTGAAAAAATGACCAGAATTATTAGCGTCCTCAACCAAAAGGGAGGCAGTGGAAAAACCACTATATCAAGCAATCTAGCTCATGCGATCGCTCTTGATGGTCACAAGGTTTTGCTAGTCGATTCAGATCCTCAAGGCAGTCTGAGAGATTGGAATGAAGCAAACGGAGGGGAATTATTACCCGTCCTTGGATTGGATAGAGAGACATTACCCAAGGATCTAAAAGCAGTATCGGATGGCTATGATTACGTGATTATCGACGGCGCGCCACAGATAGCCAAGATGTCAGCAGCAGCAGTCAAAGCAGCTAATTTAGTACTTATCCCCGTTCAACCTAGTCCTTACGATATTTGGGCTTGTGCGGATTTAGTGGATATCATTACTGCCAGACAAGAGGTTACAGAAGGTTCACCACTGGCTTACTTTATAATCAGTAGAGCTATTAAAAACACCAAGCTTGGTAATGAAATAAAACAAGCATTGGGAGATTATGAGCTTCCAATTATGAAGACATCTACTACTCAAAAAGTTGCCTATCCCACCACCGCAGCCGAAGGGACAACAGTATTTAGCGAACTTGGATGTAGTGCAGCTAAAGAAATTAGTGCAATCAAAACTGAAGTCATGGAGATTTTAAACTATGGTGCTTAAAGCGAAGAAAACCCGACGCGATCGCCCTGACAAGGAACAGGCTATTAATGAGGCAACTAAACCCGATACGAAGAGATTGAATGCAGAGATACCTAGAGAGCTACACAACAAATTAAAAACCTTTGCTGCCCAAGAGGAAACTAAGATAACTGAAGTGGTGATTGAGGCAATTAGCGAGTATTTGAGTAAAAATTCAAATGAGTAAATTAAATAGATAATGAATGAGTATTTGAATTTTTATTCATTTGAATTAATGAAGTTAAGCCAGACTATCTAAAAACCGAGCTTGGGGAATAAAATTAGAGCATCTCCCCCGAATACCAATCAAAGGGGATGCTCAATTAAATCAAATCAGATCTAATAGGAGTAGATCAATCATTGGATAATCCAGTCATTCAAACTGACATAGTAGACGTATTAGGACAAATCAATCAGAAGCTAGATAAGATAGATGATCGCTTGGGCAAATTAGAGGTAGGTCAAGCTGAAATTAAGGGCGATATCAAAGCTTTAGATACTAAAGTAGAACAATTAGACAAGAGAGTAGGCAATCAAGAATTTACCAATCGTGGCGTATTAGTTGGGTTGATTGTAGTGATCTTGGGTAGTGCAGCCAAATTTTTCGGCATGGTAGGCAATCCTTGATCGATAGGAATCAATCAAAGAAGTATTGATGTTTAGGATTGGCTTTAATATTTTGGAGTATTTTGTCGTGAACTACCCCAATCTGCTTCGCTGAGATTGGGGCTTCTAAAATCAACTCAATCGTGTCAGTCTAGGGTATATCCTATCCAGATATCAGGTAGACCCTCTGATTTGTGTCGGGATAGGGTAATTTCTAGAATTTATTGACACTTCTCTTCAAGGGTCATAGACTACTTTCTGACACTTTTAGTCAAAATAGTATTTTGAGTGGGAGTGAGTATTTCCGCCCGACCGAATCTGTTAACTTTCACCCCTAAATAGCTTCCGATAATAAGGATTATCGGAAGCTATTTAGGGGAAGCTGAGAAAATCAAGTATTAAAGAAATATTCCCTCTTTAATGAATTTTGTAGACTTGATGATAATATGCCTAAAGTACTTAATAATCTATTTTAGATAACGTCAGCTCGATAAAAACATCAATTTCTAGACTTTCTACGAAAGAATAATGGTTTCAGCCCACGAAAGAATAAGGTTTAAAAGCTCCGTCGAGTTCACGTTAGATAATCTTCGAGATGGCTAATCATCAGGGAGCAGGGAGAATAGATCCTGCACAAATGTCTCTGAGAGACTTTTTTTTTAGTTTACGTCCTGGACAGCTTTGGACTCTAGGCGGTTCTATCGTTACAGTCATTGGCACTGCATTTACTATTGGCGTTTGGACTGAGTCCAATTTCTCTATTTCATCGATTCTACCTTTTTTCTCAAATCCAGTCTTAATTGCCGAAGCACCGTCTGAATTACCAGATCAAATTCAACAGTCTAGAGAAGTTTGGATAGTTGCACAACGTGGAGATCAGCTTCTTAATAAATATTATGACGATTATTTAGAGGTTCTCAATAATCGCGGCACCCTCAACGTTATCTTGACGAATCCTGATAGTGAGGAACTTCTCAAATACATTGGAAAACAAACTTCTAATCCTGATACTGCTAATGACGTGAGAAATGATTTGCAAAGGTCTTTCAACAAATTGTCTGATATGGCAGCATCTACTGATGATAGGTCTAGAATTCATACAAAAGTACTAGATGCAGTAATTCCTTTTGCTGCGGTGTTCTGCGATCCAGACTTAGATACAGGTAATGGCTATGTAATAGAATATAGATATAATGAAAAACTTCAACGCATAAATTTAGATAAGAATAAACATTCTCAATGGTGGGCTGTTTTTTTTCCACAAGTACAAAAGATGTGGGAGTCTGGACAAGATTATCAAATACAATAGTCTAAAGTCTATTGACCATGATTTAACTCAACATGAATTTAACAGTTAATATCATGTTGCCATATGTATCTTAAAAATCCAATAATTTTTTGACTATTATCCTTGCTGAGAAAGTCTACTAGAATGTTCATTTCAGTAGACTTTTCCAGAGCAATTTCGGCGATCGCTTTTTCAAGGCTAAAAAGTATACTATTATGGTTTACTTAATCTAAGTATATTTTTAGTATCATCATATGAGTTAAATATATTTTATCAGCCAATATGCTCCTCGGTTATCATCGCGTCAGCACTAAAGATCAAAGTCCACAACTTCAGATTGATGCTCTGCAAGAATATGGTTGTGAACGATTCTATTCTGATGTGGTCAGTGGGGCAAAAGCGTCGCGTCCTGGTCTTGACGAGATGCTCAAAGAAGCCCGACCCAAAGATGTCATCGTTGTCTGGAAACTTGACCGCCTGGGGCGATCTCTCAAGCATCTGGTTGATCTGGTTGGAGAACTCAATGAACGTAAAATCGGATTGAAAAGTCTCAACGACCCTATCGACACCACTACCCCTCAAGGAATGCTGGTGTTTAACATCTTTGCTGCCTTGGGAGAGTTTGAGCGCGAACTGATACGCGAGCGTACTAATGCGGGATTAGCCGCCGCTAGAGCCAGCGGCAGAGTCGGTGGACGTAAACCTGGACTCTCGCCAGATGCTGAACGTAAAGCTCGTATCGCTGCCTCCTACTATGAAGAAGGCATGACCATAAAGAAGATTCTGACTGACTTGAGTATATCGAGACGGACACTCTACAAGTATCTTGACCATCGTGGCGTGAAAACTAGAGCTTACAAAAAGCAAAGCGATTAAGTGTGACGACCCAAAATCATAATCGGCTCAATAGAAAAATTTTTGAAGCAGACAATTCTAAATATCCAATCCAAATCCAAAAGATGTAAGATGTTTAGCAGCTTTTAGAATAATTTTGTAAGATTAAAGCAGAAATAATACTTACAAACTTAATCATTGATATATGAGTCATGAGTTATTAACTGCCCAAGCCTTATTGAATATTGCTTTAGGTGGAATCGTAGGAAACGCTGCAAGTGATGGTGTCAGAAAATTAGGAAAACAATTATGGCAGAGAATAAGAAACCGTTTGTTGCAAAATCAACCCACTATAGAAGCAGAAATAGTTAATTTTGAACAAAGCCCTATTGCAGAGAATACAAAACTGCTAGAAGATTTTCTTCAAGTCGAAATGCACAAAGACAAAGAATTTGCCGAAGCAATTAGCAATTTAGGCAGGGAAATTTCTCATGCTAATGGAGGTAGTATAACTAATAAAAATATTAAAGCAGAAGGTAATGCGGTTGCTGCTGCAATGATAGATGCACCGAATTCTAGAATAGGAGGATCGGATAATCATTATCACTTGGGAAAGGAACAAGCCCAGATGAAATTCTAGAGACTATTCATAGAATACAACGGGCTAATTCTCAAACTTCTGTTTCTACAAATATTTATACTAACCCACCGAATTTAGAAAACTGGGTAGAAAGAAAACAAGAAATAGAGACGATTAAAGCTTGGTTAAATAATCCACAAATTACTACAGTAGGAATTACTCAAGCTAATACTTTAGGAATTCAAGGTTTGGGTGGTGTAGGCAAGTCTGCTTTAGCTGCTTATTTGTATCATTCTCTAGATTTTGAAGCTAAATTCTGGGCTGATGTTAGTTTAAAACCAGATTTTACAGTTTTTGCCGAACAAGCAATTAGAGCGTTAGGAGGAAGAGTTTTTTATCCTATTGATGTAACTCAATTAATAAATAATTTACTTCACCTATTAAGTCAGCATCGTTGTTTATTAGTAGTTGATAACTTAGAAACTCTTTTAGACAATAATAGAAATTGGCAAGATGAAAACTACGAGCAATTTTTTAATTGTTGGCAACAACAGGGTATAAACAGTACTCTCTTAATTACTACTCAAGACAAACCGAAATGTTTTCCAGGGTTACAACAATGGTATTCCTTGGGAGGAATGAAACTTGAAGAAGGAATGAGCTTACTTAACAAATTAGCCATCAAAGGAACATCAAAAGAACTTAAGACATTTGTTAAATATGTAGATGGGCATCCTTTAACTATTAAATTAGTAGCTGGATATCTAAATGAATATTGCGACGGCGAGTTAAACCAGGTTACAGAATTAGGTCTAGAACAGTTCGATTTAGCTTACGTAGAAGCAGAAGGATTACATCGTAATAAACAAGATGCTCGTCTATCTTGGATTATTCAGCAACACTTAAACAAACTGAATTTAGAACAATTAGAATTTTTGATTAATTTAAGCGTATATCGTTTGCCTTTTAATCGCAAAGCAGCAAATTATATATGGGGTAAGTCAGAAATAAATGGCTCTGTAATCCCAAAAAAACTACAAGAATTTTGTAATCGTTCTTTGCTCATTAAAACTAGAGATAATAAATTTCAATTTGAGTCTCTAGTACAAAGATATATTCAAAAGCAAGTCAGCAATTTTACTAATGCTCACAATAAAGCTATCGAATATTATATAGCTTCTTTCAAAAGTGAAGAAAATTGGCAAAATCTAGAAGATATTAAAGAATATCTAGAAACAATACATCACTACAATGAATTAAAAGAATACGCTTTAGCTAATGAAGTATTGTGCCAATGTCAAGATTTTCTGATGTTAAAAGGTCATTATGCAATTTTAGTTGAAGCTCTTCAAGATATTGTAGTTGAATGGAAAAATATTGATAACAATAATGATTCAAACTTTGCTTATGCACTAAATTTATTAGGATGTTCACATATTCGTTTAGGGAACTATTCCCAAGCAATTGAATATTGCCAAGAGTCTTTTAATATTTTCCAAGAAATCAATAGTATATACGGAATGATAAGGTCTCTAGGAAATATAGCAGGTATTTTTGTATCTTTAGATAAATATCAACAAGCGAAAAACTGTGTTCTCCAATCATTAGAGATTCAGCAAAACATTGATGAGAATCCTGATAGAGCGAAGTCTTTAAATACTCTAGGGATAATTTGCAGGAAACTTGGAGAGTTTGATGCTGCTATCAACTATTTTAATCAATCATTAGTAATTCTTCAAAATTTTCAAGAGAGATACTTTGAATCAATTGCTTTGAATAACATAGGAGACACTAATTTAGTAATTAATAATATAGATGATGCAATAGAAAATTATCAAAGGGCATATAATATTCAACAAGAAATTGGCGATAGAGATGGTATTGCCAGAAGCAAAAGCTCTCTTGGAAATGCTTATCTTAAAATCGGTGATTTTAGACGAGCTATAGAATTATTTCAAGAATCTTTGTTTATTAAACAACAAATTGGCTCAAAACCTGGTGAAGCAGTAGCATTGGGAAGTTTGGGGGATGCTCATTATTTTTCTGGGGAGTATGAAAGAGCAATTGATTGCTATGAGCAATGTTTAAGCATTCAACAGAATATGGGCGAAATTTCCAATGTCAGTCAAACGTTAGGAAAGTTGGGCAACACTTTAGGTCTTTTGAAACAATATGAAGATGCCATTGCTCGCTTTGAACAATCACTATCTATTTCACAACAAATTGGCGACGATAAATGTGCAGGTACAACGTTAAATAACTTAGGTGATATATTCTATAAATTAGGTAGGTATGATAGCGCAATTAAATATTATTACGATTCATTGGATGCTAAACAAACTGCTAGACAAAAAATTGGAAATACTCACATTCTGGATGAACCTATTGCAAGTACTTGGTTCAATATAGGAGATACCCAAACACAATTACAGCGATCTTTTGAAGCTATATCAGCATATAGAAACGCAAAAAGAATCTATCAAATTTTAGAACTAGAAGAAAATATAAAAGATTGCGATCGTGCTATTCAAGAATTAGAAGATATTGAGTAACGAATTTATAGTATTGCTTTCAGGTGTTGGTATAGCAACGGAGAAATTTTGGTCGGTAAGGGATTTTTTGATGCCAACTGTCCCACTTTTGATGATTGGATATTGAATAAAATATCGTCTGTAATAACCATTTAGCAATAGTTTCAGAAAAAACTGTCCCAGTAAAAGGCTAAAGTGGGACACTAGCTGAAGAACGATTATTTTTGTTATGAGCTGATCGCCAGCAAATTTGATTCTCAAAATTGAACTCCTTTATTTATAAGGGTTTCAGAACTTACAGCCGTTTTCAATTGAATAGACTACGCTTTTAATTAATTAGCTCGTAGCTCTAAGCTATAAGCTGTAGGCTTTAAATAAACGAAGTTATTGGTTGAGCTGTGTACTTGGAGACTTGTTCGCACAGTTCTTAGGGGGCGACGCGGGAGCAATCCCGCCGACCTACCCGATCTACAATAAGTTTTTCTGGTAGCTGAATCTATCGCCAAGCTTGGAATTTACCGATGTCAGTACTGACCTGCACACACTTATTGGCTAATCTGTTTGTTCTTACCTACCTTCTTCTGGAATTTCTATTTTATATAAGTTCCTTACTCTCATCTCATTTAATGGGTTTTGCTTTGCTATTCTGATAAGTGCATTTTCAGTATTTTCTTTTATTGTTTGATATTTTTGAGAACTATCTTCATTTGTGCTTGCTAAATTATTAAAAATCAAAAGCCCTTTTTTGATTTTATAAACCATATTTTTAGGGTTTGATATCATCCAATCATAGAGTTCATCCTCACTGAGCGAACTTAAATAATTAAGGTGTTTTATACTCCATCCTTGAGTTCGTGCAATTTCATCAAGAATTTTATCAAGGTTAAAAATTTCTGAAGCACCTAAAATGTCTTTGATTTTACTGCGTAGGCTTGAGTTCTTTATCTCAGGTACTATCCAGAATTCATCTGGATCATCCTCAAGTAAAGCCTGTCTATGAAACCCTAAATAGTTTTCAATATAAGCAGATACGTCATCACCAAATTTCTCAAGAAAATTTATTGTATGATCAAATTGTGAAAGACTTATTTTACCTAAACTATCATCCAATACACCTCGCATGGCTGATTTTATCTCATCTAAGTTTGGCTCAAATGAATTACGATAAAGTAGCCAAACACAACTAAGTTGAGCATCAGCATTTTTGCTCTGGTGGTCTTGATTGATTTTCTTTATTTCCTCTTTAAAAACTTGTTCATCTAAGTATCCATTCATAAATAGCCCAATAAGACAATCATCATAATTTTGTGGATAAAGAGTCAGCTTACGAGCAATTTCATTCCATTCTTCTTCCACTTCAGACAATTGTTGCTTCTTCTCATCATTTGATGAAAATGAATACCAAGTAGTATTTTTTATGCTCTTACTTATAAATGATAGAGATAGATTATTTTCTGAATTAAAGAATGCCCAACAAAATACCGTAAGTTTTACTAATACTTCTTTTTGTAAACTAGGTTCAGTATCTTTGATCAAGTCCCATATCTTATCTTTACCCCACTGAAGTTTTTTAAATATACGAATATTCGATATATTTAGAATACGAAGAACATCGAGCAGTTCCTCAAAATATGTATCTTGAGGTTTAAATACTACGGACAGATTATCTCTTATTGTGGGCTTGTATTCAATTTCCAGATCGACAATTTTTTCCCGATACTTATTAAAATCTTTTAGCTCATCACCTTCTAGTGTTTTATAATTAAATATCAGGATAACCTTGCACCCTTTTCTATGACAAAGTTCGTCAACTAAGCCCATTATCTGCTTTATAGTTAAATCTTTTTCTTTCCGCTCAATATCATCCAAACAAATAAGGTACTTATTGATAAGTCCATACTCAGCTAAATTAAGTATTGAAGAGAGTTGATTTGATTTAGGTAATATCTTTGCTATTTGTGAAAATGAACCCAGTGTTCTTAGAAAGTTTTTCCCTTTTGATTGTCCTCTAAGAATTAACTCCCAAGTCTTATTTTCGTTTCTGGAATAGGCTTCAAGTTCACTAACAAAGTTCTCTGGAGGCTTTAATGGTTCACCCACAGAAAAAATCTTGGATTTTAATTGTGATAAATCATGTAAACCAAATAATGAAACATAAGAATAAGCCGTTTGGTTTAGTGCTTTATTAGCCTTATTCTCTACTTTTTCCTGAACGTATTCGTCCCAAAAGTATGTTTTTCCAATACCCCATGCGCCTCTTAAAACAAGAACCGACAGTTTTTCATCATAAATAAATGAATTCAGTGTCTCTTCTATAATCGATTTATTCATCAGGTCGCGACAGGTTTTATGGATTAAAGTTGATTCAGCGGCACTGTACCAACTTGTAAAACTAAAGCCTAACTTTCAAATTCTGAGATGTCGATCAAGATATTAATAAACCCAAGTAGATAGTCACAGTCACTCTCGAAAAAAGTTTTCAATACACTTGGTAGAAAACAAAATCACCTTGACCCCTGCCCCCACGACGCGATTCAATAAAAAATGCGGTGCTATGGGGGCAAACGGCAATGAAAATAGACCGTCACGGTCGCGCCAAGATTCTCACCCAGTACGAAATTCAACTGTTATTCAACGAAGGTTTCACCCTTAACCCCATAAGAGACAGAACTCTATTCGCCATCTGTCTCTATACCGCCTGTCGCATCAACGAATGCGTCACTCTCCACACCAGAGACATCTACGACAGCCGCAAGCATGTCCGCCCTCACCTTCTAATCCGCAAAGGTCACACCAAGGGCAAACTGGCAACCCGCACCATCCCCATCATCGAAGACTTAAAAGTACGCCTCAAACAATACAAACCACCCCAGCCCAAAGGCTATCTGTTCCC
>JASJDR010000159.1 GCA_030065615.1 Xenococcus sp. MO_188.B8
TGAGCGTTTCTGCCGATTCAATTATTTCAATTTTAACTACTCCTGACATTTTCGTGCCCCGCGAAGCGGATCTCTTCGAGATCGCAATAACTAATTACTCTTACAAGTGTAGCTTAAGTTTATGAAATTGGTATTACTTCCCAAATCGTCTTCAAAGATTTAAGGCTAAGAAAGCCACCATAAATGGCAAATCAAGGAAATTTCTCTATACTTTTCGGATAAACCTTGTTTTCCTCTCACTTCCCCTTGCTGGTCTCAACACGTATGTTTGTTAACCGAACAGTATTGTAATACTAACTTCAAATCAGAACTATTGTACTAATGAGAGTACGTAATATTTTCTAAGGTCTTAAGTTGTATAAGACCTACACTAAAACCTGCTGCAATTGCTATGTAAGTGATTGTGGTGTTTTTGGGGATTTGACTTGGATATTTTGCCAAAAGACTTACAGGTAGTGTGCCAGTAGCTAAATTCCCATATGAAGGAAACAATCCAAAAATCTTATTCTCTACATCAAATGGTTTTAAAGCATGATACCAATAGGATTGGCTATGCGAATGCACAAAAATAACATCGCTACATGTGAACTGATCTCTTCCAAACTTTTCTATCAAACTTCGGATCTGAGGAATTTTTCTGAGAAATATTTTGTGTTCAGAACAAAATGTCAACTCTCTGAAACTATTTGACATATTTTTCTGATATTCCTTTAAAGGAATAAAGTCTTGATAATTGGGGAGTGCGACTGTACAAACTGATGCGATTTTGTTGTCAGCTTCAAATAGGAATTTCCACTCAATGCTCTTTTTGTCGCTTAGCAACATACAAGTACTAGAAACACCTGTTGTTAAACCCGAAAAAAGTGTTTGTACGTCTTGAACACTTTGAATCTTAGAAAACTGACGTAATGCCGATATTTCGCCATCATTAATTTCATTAGAAATGATAAGAATATATTTCTTGGCATAGCCTGAGCTAAACATTGAATGAGCTATTTGTAAACCTCTCACAAAACCATTGCATGCTTCTGTAATATCGAAAGCCTGTGCTTGATTTATTTTTAGCTTCTGACAGTATAAAGCTCCTTGAGCTGGTTCGATAACACCTTTCGTAATTCCTGTATTAATGACAATCTCAATATCATCTTTATATTCTTTCAAAGGTTCAAAAGCTATTTCTAGGTACTGAAAAGGACTTCGATATTTGCCGCTTAATCTCCTGGTGTTAGCGCCAGAAAGATCTAATAATTTTTTGATTTCTAATACTGTTTCTGAAGGGACTTGAGATTCAAGTTGTTCAATTAATTGTTGATTGCTTTCAATTTTATCTCCTAGAATAACCGATAACTTCTCAATATTCATTTGTGATTTTTATGTCTAATTAATTCTGTCCACCTGCTTAACACCACCCTCAAGAGGCACAAGATATAAGATGTTTATATCCCATAGCCTTCCTTACTCTTTCTTGGGCAAGTCCAACTGCAACTTGCCGAGGCAATTTACCCATCTTTGTTGCTTGTTCCAAAACCTGGGTGCTATTCTGGTGAATCTTTTCCTCAATTGTTTGAAAAGCCATAACTTTAGTACCACCTCGATACTCAACAGCACCGCAAATAACGCCACCTGCATTGGCAATGAAATCTGGGACTACCAGAATATTTCGTTCATGACAGATTTGCTCTGCTTCTAAGGTAAAGGGAATATTAGCACCTTGAACCACCAGTTTAGTTCTTAGGGTGGTAGCATTTTCCGCACGAACCACATCTGGTCTTGCGGCTGGAATCCAGATATCGCATTCAATGTCTATTACTGCATCGCGATCAATCTTTATACCTTCCGGATAGTCAATGACGCTTTTGCCGATGTTTTTTAGCTTTATCAGCTCATCCACATCGATTCCTTGGGTATTTAATAGGGTTCCTTGAGAATCTGCTGCTCCAATTAGGACTACTCCCTTAGAAGAGAGAAAACGAGCGGCATGTTTGCCAACAGAACCAAAGCCTTGAACGACTAGCCGAGCTTCTTTTAGATCAAGATCGCAAAATTTGCTAGCTACTTCTGTACAGATACTCAGACCAAAACCAGTGGCTCCTATCTCATCGAGGGGAATCCCTCCTATTTCTGGTGGCAATCCCACTGCGCGGCCAATTTCATCCTTGACCCAAGCCATGCACCGTTCATCAGTACCCATGTCAGGACCAGGAATATACTCAGTGATTCCTTTAATGGCACGGGCAAAGGTACGGACTAAGCGTTCTTTATCTGACAGGGATACTTTTGGATCAGCTAAAATAGCTGATTTAGCTCCACCATAAGGTAGCCCCGCAGCAGCATTCTTAAGTGTCATAGCTCTTGCTAGTCGAGAGACTTCTTCCGTCGTAACATCTGGTGCCATACGTATACCGCCAATGGCTGGTCCACAAGCAACATTATCTATAACAAGAATCGCCTTCAAACCTGTTAAGGGTTCGTAGATATGAGTAATTTTGGCTGGTCCAAAGTCATCTGCAAACTGAAAGATAATTTCCTGATCTACTACTTTTTGATCCATTGCGGAGAAGATTGATAAAAGTTTGACTAAACTAATTTCAATTGACTCATAATCAATGCCCAAAAGCAACTACAATCAATCTCTAGACTTATAATACACCTGGTATGAATTAGGAAAAAAAGAGGAAAACAAAGAAGAGTTATCAACCTTTCCATCTCAATTTGGTTTGAGAGAAAAGAACCAAAGCGGGACAGTAGCCTAATATGATGACTTACCACCATAAATAGTTTCAATTTATTTTGAAGCTCAAAATTAAAGCTTTTTATTCATAAGGGTTTCAGCAAATAGTATAGACTTTTAAATCTCGGAGGATAAAAGGTTGCTCGTAGTGTAACTTTTTGTGATGTGATTGATATAGCAGAGTTCGGCGATCCTACGCTAATAGATGACCGTTCAAAAGGGAAATCGATCACTTATATGAAGCTACATGAAGATTCTTTATTGTTTTTAAAACAACAACAACGTAAGTCGATATTTCTCGAACTATATCAATTTATGTTTACTGCTCGAGAAATTGATTCTCTTGAAGAGCAGTACACTAAAAGTGGTGAATCTTTCTTTCATGTATCCGGAGCTGGGCATGAAGCTGTAGGTACTCTTAATCCTCATCTAATTAAAGAAGACTATTTACATTGCCATTACAGAGACAAGGCTTTGATGTTAGCTCGTGGCATCTCTCCTGAGATGTTTTTCCATAGTCTTTTTTGTAAGGATGCTTCGCACTCACGAGGTCGTCAAATGAGTGCTCATATGAGTGCTCGCATGGCTAATATTTTAAGCTTGGTTGGACCTGTGGGCAATAACGCCTTACAGGCAGTAGGTATCGCTGCAGAAATCAAAAGTCAATCTAAACGTCCAATTGTTGTTTGTGCACTAGGCGATGGAACGAGCCAGCAAGGAGAAGTTTTAGAGTCTATTGCTGAGGCAGTTCGCTGGAAATTGCCAGTTTTATTTTTAATTGAGAACAATAGGTTTGCTATTTCCACCCTGACCGACAAAAAAACTTTCTATAACCTGCCACATGGAAATGTACAGAATTTTTATGGTTTACCAATTCATCGTTTAGAAGGCAGGGATCCCATTGTCTGCTTCCAAGCTTTTGAAAACCTTGTCTCTGGTATCAGAGAAACGAGAAATCCTGCCCTGGCATTGATGTCAGTAGAACGTTTAACTAGTCATACCAGTGCTGACGACCAATCAATTTATCGTGACCCTCAAGAAATTCAAAAAGTTGTTGAAGAATATGATCCTATCAAGATTTTGAGGCTTTATCTGGAAGCATCTGGAGTTTCATCTACAGAGTTTGAACATATCAATGAAAAAATTAGATTAGATATTCATGAGGCTGCTAAGAAAGCTCAATTTAGTAATGATCCAAAGCCTGTCTTCGATGCTAAAGCTCCTCTGCCTCAACGGTTATCCAAAACAGCAAAAGAATACAGGGGGAGTTCAGATTCTAAGCGCTTAACCATGCTTGAGGCGATGCGTAAAGTCCTACATGATCGTATGCAGGAAGACTCTCGTATTACTCTCTATGGCGAGGATATCGAAGATCCTAAGGGTGATGTTTTTGGGGTCACATTGGGATTGAGTAGCGATTTTCCAGGACGAGTTGTTAATTCCCCCCTTAGTGAGTCAACTATTGTAGGCACCTCAATCGGTCGTGCACTAGCAGGAGGTCGTCCAGTGGGGTTCCTACAATTCGCAGATTTTTTACCATTGGCATTTAATCAAGTTGCTTCTGAATTAGGCAGCATGTATTGGAGAACGGACGGAGCATGGCAGTGCCCTGTTATTTTAATGATTACCTGTGGTGGTTATCGACCAGGTTTGGGTCCTTTTCATGCTCAATCATTGGAAGCTATTGCTGTTCATACACCAGGTATCGATGTGGCAATGCCTTCAACAGCAGGGGATGCAGCTGGCATGTTAAATGCTGCCTTTGATTCTGGAAGACCTACACTGTTTTTCTATCCCAAGAGTTGTTTAAACTTGGTTGATTTGGCATCGACAACTTCGTCTGATACAAAACAGCACTATGTTCCTATTGGAAAAGCCCGAGTTATTCGTGATGGGCAAGATATCACTTTCGTAGCTTATGGCAATGCTGTTCAACGCTGCCTTAAGGCAGCGAAATCATTAGAAATAGTAGGAATTGAAGCAGAAGTGATCGATCTTCGCTGGCTTTCACCTTGGGATCAAGAAACAATACTGAAATCAGCTTGTAAAACAGGTAAGTTAATTGTTGTACATGAAGATAACTACAGTTGCGGGATGGGTAGTGAAATACTGGCTGTGATTGCTGAGAAATCTGGAATTCCTGTTCAAGTAAGGCGAGTTACAAGAGCAGATACTCTCATTCCCTGCAACTTTGCCAATCAATTAGAGGTCTTACCCTCTTATAAGCGAATACTTGAAGCTGCTGCTGAGTTGTTGATGTTAGATTTGGATTGGATGACATCAAAGCAATTAGAAGAAGGAACTTTTATAGTAGAAGCCATTGGGGTAGGTCCCTCTGATGAAACTATAATAGTTATTGATGTGACTGTCAATAAAGGCGAAGAGGTTGAAGAAGGTCAGATTTTAGCTGTTCTGGAAGCTTCTAAAGCAGTTTTCGATCTTGAAGCTCCAGTCAAAGGTGTAGTTGAGGAAATTTATGTCACAGAAGATCAAGAAGTACAAGTTGGTGACTCTCTATTCCGTATACATGTTGAACCTGAAAATTTTCCTGCACCCAAGCCTATTACTAGGGAAGAGCCTGGTCAACCACTTCTGAAAAGAAGAGAAAAAACTTTTTCTGGTCAATTACCTCACGATTCTGTCCAAACAAATAACAAATCTTTACCTAAATTGAAAGTAGGTATCAAAGGAGTTGCGTCTGCCCTACCATCAAAGATTATTCCGAACGCTGAAGTTATTAAATCGATTTCCGGTCGTGAGGCTACAGAAGTATTCGAGCTTACAGGGATTGAAACCCGTCATTGGATTGAAGAAGACGAAAGTGTTCTAACATTGGCTACGCAGGCGGCTCAAGAAGTTTTGAATTCATATCAGGTTGACATCCACGATATTGACTTAATCATTTTTTGTACAGGAACTCCCTTGGAGATAACTCCATCACTTGCTTGTCAAGTTTTATACTCTCTTGCCGGAAATCAGCATGAGTGCCAAGCGTATGATATAAACGCCGCCTGCACAGGTTATTTATATGGTCTTCAAAATGCCTATCTCTATTTACAAGCTAATCCTAATTCACAAGTTTTACTAATCACTTCTGAAACACTATCAAAGCTTTTAGATTGCCAAAGTTTTGATACTCATATTATTTTCTCTGACGGAGCAACTGCAACAATATTATGTGGTGAAACTTATATAGAATCATGTTTATTCCTGCTGAATAATCCTTTATTAAAAGCACACGGAGAGCCATTAGATTCGCTATACGTTCCTACCGTCAATAGTGGAAAAAGTCTTGCTATGAATGGTAGGCGAGTTTTTATTGAAGGTATTAGAAAGATGACATCTATGTTAAATCAAGCCTGTAGTATCCAGAGGATAAGTGTTGATGATCTGGATTTGGTGATCCCCCACCAAGCTAATCAAAGGATTATTGATGCAATAGGTAAAAAAACTGGTTTAACAGAAAAAATTGGTTCAAATATAAGACATCATGGCAACACATCTTCAAGCTCAATTCCAATTTATCTTTCAGAAAACTGGGCAGATATTCAAGACAAAAATACTATTGCCTTAACAGCATTTGGCGGTGGATTCACATATGGTGCTGCTATTTTAGAGCGATACTTGGAATCTAAAAATGATTCTCACACTTAGTTTCATTACTTATAAATTTAATTTTAATTAATCGAGTAAATAATGATGATACCTACTCAAATAGGAAAAAAATTAACATTACTCCAAGAGATTAAATATGAAGCTTTCAAAGCATTAAGTAATTGTTTGGACGATGCTGAACTCAGATTATATTATCAATCCTATATAATAAATAATCTCTATGAACTATTCTCTGATTGGCTATCATATGAGGAAAATTTAGGTGAGGATTGTTTGACCTCAAGCAGGATCTTGGAAATTAGACAATCAGCTCGTGCTCACCCAGCTTTAGAGCTTTTTAAATATGCCAATTTTGTACAGGCAGGCCGAATTGGGAAAAGAGACACTCCAGATAAATTTCTACTTGAGCCTGAAGTGGAATCTAACCCAGGTTCTCCTTCTGTTATGCATGTTTTGTACAATAGAAAACCAAAAGCAAGGGGAAGTCATACTCCTTTAACCCAAGCAATTATAGAAATGTATGATAAAGCGACCTTAGATTTTATAGAAGTTGATGCTGCTATTCAACGCATGAAGAGAACAGCAAAGATTATATGTGATTCTGTTCTTCAAAAGAGCTATTTTAAGGGTCCAGATTCAAATTTTTTTATTCTTGACATCGCTTGTGGTGGAAATCATTTGGCTAGAGAAATACAATTAATACTAGATCCTATCAAGAAATCAGATAATTTATTGTGTAATGTGCATATCTTGGGTGTTGATCTAGATTCACGAGCAGAAAATTTCACCTTTAAAGATATTGATCGAGCTGATTCCCTCGGCTGGTACTCATCAGATAAGGAATCAAGCATTAAATTTTCTTTTCTAAAAGGCAATTTAATGCTGAAAAAAACACAGAAAATTATTAATGAATGGATTCAAGCCTATGGTGTCGATAAATTTGATGTTGTTACAGCTCTAGGGATTATAGACTATTTCGGATGTTCAATACCAGGATCTTCAAAAGAGTATATTCCTGAAAAATATGCTTCATCTTTTGGAGAATTAATGCTATCACTAGCTGAGACTGGTGGATTACTAATCGGAGCTGTTTATAATATTAAAGAACGTGATTCTATAAGTACGGGTGCTAGGCATCTGCTAGCAAATTGGCAGATTAATCCTGTCAGTAAGATTTGTTTAATAAATCGGTTTAAGTTCCTTGATAATTCTGACTTTTATGATGTTGCGACACCTGATATTTTAGATGATATATCACTTAGGGAAAAGCTAAATAGAGTACTGCATTTTTTTGTTCACCAACTTGAATAAAATCGGGTAGTCCCTTGTATATTGAGAGTAGTAATAGACCGTGAGTCCCTCAGTTATCAAAACCGTTTTGTAGCAAAGGTCGTTACAGGTAGTTTCATCCAAACGATAAGTTGGGCTGATAGCGATCGCGGAAAAGATTTAAGCATACCCAGCTTGTATTGTGTTTGCACACAAATAGATTGCTTTCGCCAACAAAGTCTTGAAATTCGCGAACTAGCTCCCTTTTTGTCCCGCCTTAAGTTGGTAGCCATTCAGCTTATAATATCTCTAATCGAACTTCCGATAATTTCGCTTCGCGGTAGTTGTAATCACTATATAATATTTGTGTGTCCTTGTTTTCTTTTTGGCGACCAGAGTTTTTTTCTGGTTTATTCATCAATCATTAATTTCAAATTTAATCAACTTCAGATCGAAGCTATTCACAGATAAATTTTTTGGAGGGTTTTAGGGGAGAACCCCTAACAAGCTGTGCCGTGCTTTTATAGAAGGTATAGTCTAGGAAAAATGTATATACAAAGGCACTGCTTGATAAATTGGCCAAAGACTTGATAAATTGGCCAAAGACTTGGAGCAAGTTAAACAGGTTGGATTGAACGAAGGTGTAGTCATGACAGTCGTGTAGATAATATTTTTGACCAGCAGAACCCAAAAAACTTAAAAATCCTACCCTTACTTTTAATTGCGCTCGCTCTCCATCAGACATTTGATGGCAGCCAATCCCATAAACTTAGCACTGTTAGCACTAGGAAAACTAGTATCGCAGGTAGATGATTTCCCAGTCCCGTCAACAATACTAAAGTAATATGAGGTTTCAGCTAAGCTGTAAACTAACAGTAGCTTATCTTTAATGCCGACTATTGACTGAATTTTCATTCCCTTGTCTGAGAATTGCTCAATGGAATAGTTCATATCAGGTTTTATATTATGGGATTCACAATCATTAAGATATGTGTCTCAAGATTTTTAAACCGTAAAAATACGGAACTCACCCAACTTAAGCAATAAACTGCAATTATTAATCGAAGAAGCATCGTTTTCTGAGCGATACTGCTTAGTTTGAACATGTTTTTTAAAGCGTAGTAATTATATATTTTTGGCGACAAAGATAAGATGATTTCAGCTATTATGCCTTTTTTAATAAAAATTGAGTGGAATTTATTAAACTTAAAAACCTTTATTTCATCGTAATTTCTACTACCGATTCGTGGAGTTATCAGAACTAGAGATTGGGAACCAGAAAATATTTTGAGGCAAAAATAGTTTATTATATCGAATATTTTACTTTTTACTCATAACTTAGCAACAGTAAACAACAACTAAAGAAAATCCTAACAATCATGAAAAAATTATCTTTATTTTTAACTTTAAGTTTACTAACTTTTATTGGTACTTCTACTGTAGTAAAAGCAGGAGCAGTAGAAGCGCCATCGTGTTCCCCAGAAGAAGAAAAATGTCCGGAGCTATCAGAGTTTTGTGAAATCTACCCAGGACATGAAGCATGTAAGGCCTTAGAATAAGAACCTTTATAGAAGTTTTATAGAGAAATATTGGCTCGAGACATTGCCTAGTTATACTGTGGGCGGATGAGATTTAGACTTTTTAAAAAGTAGCAAAAGCTTTGTCTAGGAAGAAAATAGCTAGACAAGTATAATCCTGATACTGAAACACATTCAAGGATTTTCGGGGGCGGCGATCGCTAAGGGGATTGATAGACATAATGATCGCACAAACAGACAAAATCAAGGTAAAACCAATTTTAACATTTAATAAGAGAAAATGTGGGGAAATTGTTTCACGGCAAATAGCATGATTATGTTAGGCCAATTCGCGCCTAAAGCATACCACGAGAGCGTTGTCCCTCTCTCAACTATGAGCGAAATAACAGAGATTCCACAAATTTCTTTTCTCCTAAAACATCTGCAGCGTTAAATTAAAACAAATTCAAAAATGCTTTAACTTAACGCTTATCTAAGCTCAATTATCGTACAAAACAATCAACTCAAAAGTCGAAAAGTACTATTACGATACTTTAGCCAAACTCAAAGAAGCCGGATTAAACTTAGCAAACCTCTTAAAAATCCCCCAAGCATCAGCAAATCTCAAAGACAACTGCTCTTGTTCAAACTTTTTCAATCCCAACTCAGTTAAATCCAAAACAGATAAAAGCTCCTGCTCCATTTCATCCGTCGAGCCAACATCTATCTCAGAATATTTTTTAGACAAGTAATCGCGTAACTCCTGTTCAAAGAAACCCGAAGTACCCCCAGTATAGATTAATCGATCTAAATGTCTTTGACTTGGTAAAACCTCATCCAGCCAAGCCGTCAGCAACTGCCAATAATCCTTTCGAGCATTAGCCACCGCCGTTTTAAGACGACGTTTTTCAACATCCGCCCTTCGCTGATCTCGAGCCCTAACTAAATCTTCTACTGCTAGATTCGTTACCGATTTATCCTCCCCCAACGCAGTCTTACGATTAATCACCCTTTCAACCCCAGTATAAATAGCAGATTGAATAGCATCTCGGGTCAAACCAGAAGTTTGTTTAATCAGCAAATCACTAAAATTATAAAAACCCAACTCAGTAGAGCCACTGCCATCCAAACTAACAGAGCCCTCTTGGAAAAGTAATAAACTAGTATTGCGATAGCCAAACATCAAGACCCCAGAAATTTCCCCTTGAATCAGCTCGGGAGACTTATTTTGAGCCCCATAAGAGAAAATACCAAATCCTTCCGGGAAAAAACCCGAGCGCTGCAACTCCACCCGATACTCAGACCCTTGAAACTTAAATTGACCCAGAGATTTTTGTAACTCCTTCTCCAAATCCCGTCGATTACTAAACTCCCCATAGGGCAGCAAAATAGCCAACTCCAACTTAATAAAATGAGATAACTTCTCTTGGACCGCAATCGCACCAATCAACGCCAGAATTTTCGGCAGCATCGACTCATACTTCAACAACTTAATACTAGTCGAAGCCCGATACTCCTGAGCCAATCTACCCACAAGAAAACAAGCAGAATTATCCCACTGCAACCAAGCATTATCCTCAGGCTTGCCAAAATCACTAGTTTTATTGAAACTATTAACCCTCTCCACATCGACAGCATGCAGATGAGAACCCATAGTCAGATATTTAACAGCACCCTTTCTCCCAGCCTTATACAATGCCTTCGTCAAACTCGTACCAGGGTCAAAAATTAAAGTTAGTTTAGAAGCTCTTTGATTCATAATTCTCAAGAATAATAAAAATGAAGTGAATAATTTATTTATTAGTTACGCTTTAGTCCGCCTTAGCCAAATCTCCCAGTGCTTGTCCGTCAACAATGTCTTGTTGTTGATTACTGTATTTGTCCCACAAATCCCATTGCGACTCAGTCCAATCCTGCTCCCGCTGAGGCGACAATTTCAATAAATTATCCAGCGCCTCGGGAGCTCCCGAAGCCCTATCAACAATTGCTTGAAGCGACTGCTCAAACTTATTTAATAAAACCTCATCAGAATCAGTAGCAGGCAAATGATTAGCCCCCACAGCATCAGAATCTGAGATTACAGGAATAGGAGTCACAGAAGAAACAGAAGTCACAGAAGGAACTAAATTATCAGAACCAACAACTGTAGAAGCAGAAGCCAGACCAGAATATTCCCGAATCGCTCTAGCCCATGACTCACACTCAATCGCGCACCTTAAAGCAGTAGCCCGATAATCAGGATCATTCGGATCTAAAGCAAAAGGTAAATACCGAGAAACTAGAGTAGCTCGGGCAGCCGACAAATTATTCACCGGGATTCTTTGCAAATAACTAATGACCTGCCCCAAGCCACTATTGGCCGTACCCCGAACTTCCAAACCCTCAGAGATCGTTAATCTTTTTTCCTTACCCATTTTTAAATCACAACTCCGACGTAAATAAAAATCAAAATATTGCCCTGACAAAAATCAAAAACATTTAGCCCCATTGGTGGCAAAAAAACACAGCTCAAACAAACTAAAAAACATTACAAAAACAACACAATAATGTTAAGGACTCATGAAGCAGAAAAATAGCGATTGTTGCCGTAAATTGACGTCACTTGTAGTTTTTTTGACTACAACTAGGCTATCACAGCCCCAAAAAATCAACAATCATCAATTTATATGAGATGAATTATCATTTTGTCAGAGCCTAAAGGCGCGAAAAATGCCGTTGTTTGCCGTTATTTGCCGAGGATAAACTCATCAAATCCTAATATTTATAGAGGCTTAATTGATTGATTGATTGATTGAATCTGCATGTGTTACGCTTGTAGCAAGCAGTGCCTTTGGCGTACAGTTTGTAATAATAGCGTAATCCTCCTAAAGTCACGGCGACTGCTTGTTAGGGGAGTTCCCCTAAAACCCCCGAAAAAATTTACTTGTGACCAACTTGGATCTTTGTCGATCTTCTGTTGATTAAACTTGAACTTAATGATTGATGAAAAAACTAAAAGAGAAATCTAGCGACCAAAAAGAAATCAAAGACGCCAGGATACATATTAGAACTACAACCACCAAAAAAGAATTACTCCAACTCAAAGCTCAAGATTTTCAAATGAGTCTCAGTGATTTTCTAATTGCTGCGGGTTTAGGACTCAAAACAAAACAAGTTACTCCAGAAATTAATAAATCTGTTTATGTAGAACTTTGTCGGCAAGGCAACAATCTCAATCAATTAACCCGTCTCCAAAACACGCTCGCTGCCTCTGGTAAACACCCAGAACTAGATCTCGATGAGCGAAAAACCCTCAAAGAACTTCGTACCCTACTAGAGAAAATCCTCACCAAGCTAGAAACGTGAACTCGATGAACTTTATAAAGAATCAAGTGGGGTTTGGTCAAACTCGCGCGTTCCCTTGCGCCTGTCGGCGGCGCGGGGTCGCTCGTCAAAGGGGAAAGGGAAAAGGGAAAAGGCTATTTTCTCTCCCTTTAACCCTTAACCCTTTCCCTATAGTTTTTAACTCTAAACACAACTCGTCGAACTGACGTAAGCTAGAAGGAGAAACAGCAAATTGATTGGTAAAATCACCACTGGCAGTAACTTCAAAAGCCTGTTTAACTACCTACTAAAAAAAGGGAAAGAGGCGAAAATTCTTGGTGGCGATTTCGTATTACTCGAACCTAATATTAAAAGACTTGCTACTCAATTCGACTGGGTTGCCCAAACAAGACTAACCACTAAAAAACCAGTCAAACATCTAAGTATTAGTTTTGCCCCTGAAGATGGCCAAGTAGGTGAAGAAACCAAAGTAGCAATTTCTAAAAAAGTAGTCAATGAATTAGGATACGACAATAACCAATGGGTAGTAATCGCTCACCGAAGAGATGACCCAGGACATGATTGGCAACACAAACACGATCATATTCATATCGTGGTTAATAGCATCAATCTTGACGGTGAAAGAATCAAAGATAGCTTCGATAAAACCCGCTTAGAAAAAATTCTGAGAAACTTAGAACAAGAACATGGCTTAACAAAAGTAATCTCTAGTAACCAATGTAATCGTCACCGACCCAAGACAAATCAATTAAGACGTTATCAAAGAGAAACCAAAGAATATAACCAAAAAAAACAAGATACCCCACCAGAAATACCTGTAATGGCTAAATTGGAAGCGGCGATCTCTGCCGCCAGTTCAGATAAGCCAACCATGACCTTATTTATTGGCAGGTTACAACATCTGGGAATCGATGTTAAACCCTATATTACAGATCAAGGTCGAAAGCGCATCAGCTATAGCTTAGAAGATCTCAAAGTCAGAGGTAGCAAAATTCATAATGGTAGTTTTCCCAAATTAATTTCTCAACGAGGCATCGACTTTAATGAAACTAGAGATACCCCTGCATTAGAAGCTGCTTTCAAAGGGGAAAAAGTAACAGTAAAAAATGAACAATTACTATCTTGGTCAAAGATTAACCAAGGCTCAAGATTCTCCTCAGCCTCAAAGAAAAATACCTTAGACCTTAATTACTGGCTTCCAGAAAAACTCAAAATAATAACCCAAAAAGATTCAACTCAAGAGATAGCAGATCCTAAACAATGGGGAAACCTACAGCAAAAACTACTTGATAACTATGGTATCCCTAAGCAAATTTCTACTGGTCTCCAAAAAAATAACTCAATAAGTGCTAATAAACAGGGAGATCCCATTTGGCATAAGTATAATTTCTTAAATAGTAAGGATGATTACTTTTGGTTTGAAGGTAATTATCAAAAAAATCTGATTAAGAAATTAGTTGTAACCTCTTCTCCTGTAGAAGCTGTGTCTGCTTATTTGGTGGATAAATTAATTAAAGAAAATGATTGTCCCTGTGTTTTTGTAAGTTTGGATCAACCTGAACAAATAAATGAACTAGATTTAACTGAGTTTGATAGTATCGTTATTAGTAGTAACGATCGACAAATATTCCCCGATAATATTCCTAAATTGGTTGTGGAAGAAGATGTTAGTACTTGGCAACAAAGTTGGTTAATTTGTTGGAATGAAATTCAAAAAATAATGGAATTAGAAGCAAAAAAACCAAACTCATTGTCTAAGAAAACATCTAACAAAGATCGACAAAAAAACCAAGAATTAGAGTTGTAATAATGAGTTTACTTAGAAAGAACTCGCTCACTATATAACTAAACTATTATTAATAGCGAACGAAAAACTCGGAATCACCACCAGATTCGTAAAACACCTTGAAAAATTGAGAAGAGCGCCTATCGGCGAAAAAAAGTGAAAATTGGTTATCTCGCAATGTTTAAAATAATCAATTTTTATGTCTCTTCAAAATATTTACTACGAGGTTTTTTAATCATGGAAGATTTGATGTTTAGTTTATTTTTGTTTATCTTGATTTACGGTTTTCTTTATCGATTAACTTTTGGATCTAAGCAAGATAGTTCAGTAAATGATGACGCTTGGTTCATGAATGAGTCAGGTGAAATTGTTGTTCAGAATGATTTTGGTGAAGTGGAAACTATCAAACCTATCGAACAACAATTAAAAGACATGTGGGATGAAATTGATGAAGTTGTAGAACCAGTTACAGAAGTTCAACAAAAACCCACAATTGAAGAATTATTAGAAGGTATTGAAATCAAAGATATAACTCTTAGAAAAGCTCGTAAAATTGCTTCAGTATTAAAGATTAAACAGACAGTAAATCGTAAAAGCCAATCTAAAGCATTACTTTTAAAACAGATAGAAAATAAGCTAAAAGCTAATCCTATTGAAGTAGCACCAATCATTGTTGAAAAAGTTAACGCTGCGTAATCAACTACTGAAATGGTTTTCTAAGCGGCAATTTTCTAGTGGGGTAGCAAATTGAGACCGCCTAGCGGCTTTCACATTTTGACACTGTTCTTGCAGAACGCGTCTAAAATGTGAATCTCAATTTGCTTTAAAACTCGAAAATATCTTATCTTAAAGGTCTTTATTTAGATATTTGTAAATGGCTGAAATTGTGAGAAATTACTATAAACTCACAAAAATACAATAACCATGAAGATAGATCGACATGGTAAGGCAAAAATACTAACTCCTGAAGAAATACAACTACTATTTAACAAGGGTACTGACAAAGACCGTGACCGTGTTTTATTTGGAGTCTGTCTTTATACGGGATGTCGGATTAATGAATGTGTAACCTTACAAAAAATAGATGTTTATGACCAATACGGAAAAGTTAGACCCGAATTGATTTTCCGTAAAAAAAATACTAAAAATAAACTATCTACTCGTACCATCCCTGTATTAGAGGAATTGAGATTATTACTGAGCAATTATGAGACCCTACTCGATAATCCCTATTTATTCCCAGGCAAGGGTGGTCATGGTCATCTTCATCCAGATAGTGGAGCTAGACTACTCAAACAAGCTTGTCGCCGAATCGGTCTAATTGGTATTAGTTCCCATAGCTTCCGACGCACCGCCCTAACTCAAATGAGTAATGCGGGAATCCCCTTGAGGATAATTCAAGAGATCTCAGGACATCGCAATCTAGAACAACTCCAAAGATATTTAGAGGTTAAACCAGAACAGGTTAGAGGAGCGATCGCATCTCTATCAATGTTATCCCATGTACAACAAGATCGAGAAGAGGTATCCGATAACTCGATCGCCAAAATAGATCGACCCAGTTCAAGCGAGTTAAATTCTTACAAACAATAAAGTTAGGTAATTTTTGCTCGCAAAATTTTTACAAAAATACATTGTTTCAAGATTACTTAATTACAAATGTAAAAATGAACATTTTCAGGAACGTAAAACACCATCTTATGAAAATAGGCATTTTGAATCAAAAAGGTGGTGCGGGCAAAACCACCATTGCGTTACATCTCGCCCATGCCCTAGCCTTACGCAATTACCAAGTGATGTTAGTCGATGCCGACCCCCAAGGTTCGTCCAGGGATTGGGCAATGGCTAGAGAAACCGATGCTCCTTTTAGTGTTATCGGTTTAGATCGCCCGATAATCCATAAAGAAATTGCCAAATTAGCCAAGGGTTACGATTATGTAATTATCGATGGTGCGCCGAGAGTTTCTGACCTGACGAGATCGGCAATTTTAGCCGCTGATTTTATTCTCATCCCCATACAGCCTTCACCCTTAGATATTTGGGCTGCCCATTCGGTGGTCGAACTGATTCAAGAAGCCCAAATCTATAAACCCAATTTAATAGCGAGATTTATTATCAATCGTAAAATCGTCAATACCGCGATCGCCAAAGAGGCGGTAGATGTTTTGCAAGATTATCCCTATCCCGTATTAACAGCGGCAATTTCCCAACGAATTGCCTTTGCTGAAAGTCTCAATATTGGCAGTACTGTACTAGAAACCGCTCCCAAAAATATTGCTGCATCAGAAATCAATGCCCTAGTAGACGAATTATTACAAACCATCGAGCAAGAGCGCCATGTCACAGAAGAAACCATCAAGGCTTAGTACCAAACCAGGAAAAAATTTCTCAGCTCAAGATCCTGATAGTTGGGTGGAAAATCGTAACCAGGATATTTCTCCTCAGTCCGAAGCCAAAGAAAAAACTAAACGGATCACCTTTGAAGTATCGGAAAAACAGCATCAGGCAACTAAGATCTTAGCGGCTCAAAAAGGCATGACAATTAAAGAGTTAATGCAATCATTATTAGTTACTGAATTGAATAAAAATCAATAATTATGAACTGGTATCGCTATGGAGCCAAAATCTATTTATTCACAAATTTATTTAGTTACAGATGTAATTATTTACAGATGTAATTATTTACAAAGTTACATAAGTAGCCAAACTCAAAAGTTTTTCGCTCAATTATTTATCAGTTATTTATCAATTTTCTAAACTAGGAAGAAAGCTCTTGAATTAACTCCTGTACGCTCTTCTTCAGTTGCTCGATATCGCCGTTTGGTTCGAGTAGTCCCCACACTAAGTTGAGGTCAATACGCCAATACCTATGGGCTAATATGTTACGAAAATCCACAATATCCCGCCAACGAATTTCAGGATATCTATCCTTTAATTCTTGGGGCAATTGGTTCACTGCCTCCCCAATAGTTTGTAACCTAAAAAGCGTGCCATCTTGGACTAATGGATCGTTAAAAAAGGCTTCTTTTCCTAACCTCGTGTAAGATTCAATTCTTTCAATTGCCTCCATTATGTCAGTTAAGAAAAGTAAGGGGTTTCTTTTTCGCGACATTTTTGCACTCTTGCTCTATAAGCGATCTAAGGGGATGGCTTCACTCAAAACTTCATCGCGTATTACAGGATGAAGTACTGTGCTTTGGGCAACATCTACCTCACAACCAAGTAACTCTTTAAGCTCGCGAGTCAGGGCAATTAAATCGAGAAGTGACTGCTTCGGCGACACATCAATGAGAAAATCTACATCGCTCTCATCAGTATTATCGCCCCTTACCGTAGAACCAAAAACTCTAATGTTGGGAGCATGATAGCGTTTGGAAAGAGCAATAATTTGAGGACAATATGCTTTTAATTCCTCTCTATTCATAGAAAACCTATTAATTTTAAGTTTGTAATTAAGGTTATCTGCGACTGCTTCCATCATAAAGCATAACAACCTCGGATTCTCAGAAATTTAAGACACAGGCTTTGACGTAGCTTTCTAATACTGCGCTATCATCAACAAAGTATAGATAGGACTTTAAATTTGCAACCAGACAAGCGATCGCCTAGACCCAAAAACATCAAAGTAAATGGGGAAGAGGAAGAATTATTGACCCCAGAACAGATCATGGTGGGTAGTAGAACGAAGGTGATGACCCATAAAGAAATGCAAGCTTTTTTAAAAAACTCTGAAATAGGAAAGAAACTAGGAATATCCCATTTAATGTAGCGATCCACAGCCAAGTCATAGATAGGGCTTTAAATTGGCCATCAGATAAGCGATCGCGTAAAGTCAAAAGCCTTAAAAAAGATAATTATTAAAATCTTAATTTGTAAAAACAAAGCTACAAATTAACAAAAACACAAATTTACAAATTAATAAAATTACAAATTAATAAAATTACAAAATTATAAATTAACAAAAAGTCTAGATGGATAGAGAATAAGCCGCTGAGGGGGCTAAACAGGCTGGAGAAAAACTAAACGATTTTGCCAATCGTCTTGAGAATAATTATCCCAAAGCCAAATTAAAGAGCGCATTATTTGACCAAAATTATTTGAAGGAATAGATAGATCGTCAATAAAAATCACACCAGCATGGGAAATCTCAGCTATTCCCCATTCTACTAATAAAGGAGGAATCGTTCTCAAATCATAGGTTACTAAAGTCAAATTGGCCTCACGAGCAGCCATTAAAATTAATTCGTCACCATGACCTAATAATTTACCTTCTTGCCAATGAAACAGAGAATTTATGGCAATTTCAGGACGCTTTTTTTGGATCTCTGTGGCCACGATAGGCGAAATATTTTCATCCAAAAGGAACGATAACATTGCTATTGCTCAAGCAAGACCTCAGAAGGAACCTTAATTAATTCCGTCTGGGGTAAAATCCGTTTTAACGCCGTATAATTAAAAGCTCGATAATCAGAGATCGCATCTTCTATTTCCACGGGATAAGCTTCAGCATAATTAAGAGCTGCTAAAACCCATTCTTGAGGACGTTGAAAATGTCGGGCAATTTTGTCTGGTTGTAAGTCATATTTTTGGGCAACGATCATAACTTGCCACACTGCCAGATTAGAATTTTTCATATAAGCAGAACGCCCGACAGGAGAATTACGAAATTCAATAAAAGCAAACTCAGCTTCTCGCAAGGATTCTTCAATGAGCATCGCACCCGTTTCACTAGGAGTTTTCCCTAAGCGACGAGCGAATCTTTTTAAGCGCTCGGCAGTCTCATCAGGCAATCTAGTACTAACTACTTGAGACATAGTTGACGATAGATACAACAATTACATTAATTACATTGTAACTAATGTTGGCGATACGGGAATTGAATCGAGAAATCTGATAGTTACTACGATCGCTATTAATTACAAATTTACAAACTTATGAGAGTCGGGGAGAGTCGAAGCAAAAAAGTCGGGAAATAAATCTTTCCCGACCTCCGAACCAAAGAGCAGATTTAACCACGAAACCAGAAGAGAACAGAACAAATTACCCCTAAAAACAAAGATCTCTAGCTCGATAGAACTAGAGAATGATTAAGACGTTTTAAGATATAGCCAAAAAGTAGGCTATTTCTTCTTTTGTGTTAGATAATTTATCCAATAGATTGATGAAGTGAATGGGATAAGAAAATGTAAACTCTTTATTGAGTTCTCTTGCCTATACATCGCATCACACCCTCATAGGTCGGCAAACTTATTGGGCGTGATAGTGTATAAAGCGATGAGAATTCCAACAATTAGCCATTATATTTATCTAACCGTAGTGTTGGATTAACTATACCGAGGAACCTGGACAGTTTTTTGGTTTAGTTGATTTAACACACGCCGTACTAGCGTAAAGGTCAATTATGTCTGTTAAGGACATA
>JASJDR010000160.1 GCA_030065615.1 Xenococcus sp. MO_188.B8
TAAAGCTTGCTTGGGATAGCTAACAGTTGCTAAACCACCCTTCTTCCTGTAGTTAGGAATCCTGGGCTTATCTGTTATCTTCTCTTCTTTATATGCTTTAATCAACCCATAATAAGACTGAAATGATTCGGCTACAGTTCTTAATATTTGTTGAGCAGCTTGGGAATATAAAACCTTGTAGTGATTATTGGTTTTGTATATTTTTTCTAGCTCAAATTTTCCGATAATTTTTTGGGTTTTAAAGTATAACTGTCTAGCGTAATATATTCCCATATTAGTTAGCTTGTGAGCTTCTTCACACAGGAATTTGAAGATATTATTTAAGTCGCTACTTCGACTTACTAAAACTTGCTGACATGCGTACATCTTAACCTTTTTTAGCTTAAGATATTATACAGTATTTCAAGATACAAAAGATTAAAATCTTTAACTTGTTTTCATGTATACTTTAGGTAATTCGAGACTTCGTAGCATTAATATATTAATAACGTATTATAAACGATTTTTGAGCGCGCAAAGGACAAGAGGGCAAAAGAGAGCAGAGTGCTAAGTCCTCGCGCCACCACAGGCCACACGAAAACCGATGACGTAGTACGTGTCGCCAGGATCGACCCTGTAGCGATAAGCAGAACGGCAGCTCCTTGGACTATTGTACCAAGAGCCACCGCGCAATATACGCTCTCGTTCATCTTTTAGTAACTCTGCTAAATTATCTGAAATATTTTGATAATGATTATCGTTATTATTTTGCTCATCCCATACTCGACTATCTTTTGGCGCACCTCGATAATCTTCATGCCAAGGATCGGCACACCACTCCCAGACATTACCGTGCATGTCGCTTAGTCCAAAGCTATTAGCTACCTGAAAAAAATCTACTGCTGTTGTTTCATTTCGATAATCTCCCTCTTCTCCTCTACCATAGGTAGAATTTCCGTCATAGTTAGCTAATTGAGTAGAAATAGTCTCCCCAAAGTGAAAGGGTTGATGATATTTCTCATTCCATTCTTCCACTGCCAGCTCTTCACTGCTCACTGATGACTGATTCGGTGCGCTTGCGTATTCCGAGTAAAACTCGGAATCGGTCGCACCGCTGATGACTGACCGACAAGCATATTCCCATTCGGCTTCACTGGGAAGACGATAATTTTTTTTTGTGTGAATTGATAAGCGAGCGCAAAATTCCATCGCATCGTACCAACTAACTTGTTCTACAGGACGGTTGTCTCCTTTGAATCGTGAAGGTTCGGAATTTAAATCCTTCGCTACTCTATCCATTGCTGCGACGGCTCGCCATTGTGCTTGGGTAATGGGGTAGCGTCCCATAAAAAAGGTAGAAACTTGTACGGGATGTTGGGGTCTTTCTCTCTCGTCGCTATCCGTTTCTGATTCAGGAGCTCCCATAATAAATTTGCCTTCAGGAATCAAAATCATCTGAAGAGGCACGCCATTAAGATCTTCGACAAAATGCTGAACCCGATGACGCTCCTTAATAATGCGCATTTTCGCCATGTTTTGACTTTAAGCGTAATTAGATTGAAGAACTCTTCAGTCATACAACTTACCAAGCTCTTCAATCTTGGGTTATTTTCGGATGTTTTAGCATCACTGGAACAGGTCTGGACTCTTTATTGTACGCTCGATGAATTCCCATTCATCAATTCTGACTGAAAAGAGTGCTCGCGCCACCACAGGCCACACGAAAACCGTTGTTGTTGTTCGTGTTGTCAGGATTGTTCCTGTTGCGATAAGCAGAACGGCAGTTCCTTGGATTATTGTTCCAAGAGCCACCGCGCTTTTTGCTTGCCTGCCCCAACTATTACAGTCATCAGTTATCAGTCATCAGTCAACAGTTTGTTAATAAAATTAATTTATCCTAATTTAGGATAGACGAGTGAAACTGTATTGGCTAAAAATATCTTGCCTTAGTTGATAGGTATCTCCATGTTTTAGATGAGCTGACCAACTTTGTAGCCTTTGAATTAGATTTGTTAAGGGGACTTCTCCGCGAGCGTAATTGGCTTGTAAATGCTTAAGTCTTTCTCTAGCTCTTCTTAGATTATCACTGCGAACCCGAATGCGATCGCTTAAAACTCTAAATCCGACAAAGTTGGCTCCATATTGAGTTTCAAAAAGTTGGCTTTTAATGGGATGTACCTTCAAGCGCAGAGTTACTAAATATTCTTCAATGGCTATCCGCGCCGCAACTAAGGCATCGCGATCATCGGAAAATAAGGCAAAATCATCGACGTACCTCAAATACTTGCCAAAGCCAAGATTTTCTTGAACAAAATGGTCGAAACCATTGAGATAGCAATTAGCGAAGAACTGACTGGTTAAATTACCGATAGGTAAACCGATCCGTCTTTCTAATGGCGTCAGCAGGTTATCTCCGGGAAAGTAATGCAAGACAGGCTCTTGCAGATTACTCCCGTCAATGATGGTATCAATCAACCACAAAGTATCGCGACATTTAATCTTCCGCCGAATGATCTGTTTTAAAATTTCGTGGTCGATACTGGGAAAATACTTGGCAATATCGCATTGTAAAACGTAACGACTGGTGCGAGCATATTTGACAAAACGTTCCAATGCGCGATGCGTCCCAAATCCCAGACGGTTAGCATAGCTATTAAAAATAAAACTCCGTTGAATTAAGGGCACAATGATATTACATAGGGCATGATGCACTACGCGATCGCGATAGGGAGCAGCCGAAATCATGCGCGGTTTGGGATCGTAAATTCGGAAGCTGCGATAATCCCCTGGTTGATAGGTTTTTGTTTGCAGCTCTTCTTGTAGTTTAAATAACTCGCTCTCTAGGTTATAGTTAAATGCCAAAACATTATCCCGAAAGCGTTTGCCTTGTTGAGATTGACGGGAAGCTTGGTATAAATTTTCTAATGCTATGACTTGAGGCCAAAGATTGCCGTATCGTATCATGCTCTAACCCTTTTTTGCTGCTTAATCCAGCCTCCCAAATCTATACCGATACCATTAAGCTGTTTACTGGCGTATTGATAGCGAGGAAAAGAAATCAGTTGAAAATCTAATAACATTCTGGTTTGGTAGCGCAGAATATCCAATTTACTGTTTAACTGTTCAAGTTTCTGAAGTTTCTCGCGGGCATATCTTGCTTCGATTAATCCTTCGAGTAGATCATATAATTTGGTAATGGCGCGATCTCCTAAAGTAAATTTGTGATTGCGAGGTAAACGGTTTAATATTGGGACATACCATTGAATGAAATCATAGGTTTTTTGAATTACTGGCAGCTCACTCATTGAATAATTTGGTTGTTAAAATTTGGGTCGATGTTAGTTCAAATCTTCAATCAAATCGCCAAAATTTTAGAAAAATTTGATGATTGCTAAGACAAAGACGATTCCCCCATTACCTTTAAGCGATCGCTATCAGTTGAAAATTACCAATTATTCTCAACTTTGTAGTATTTTTACACTAATAGTGTAGTATAAGCGATTTTGCGCGAGTAAAGGGCAAGAGGGCAAAAGAGAGCAGAGGGCTAAGTCCTCGCGCCACCACAGGCCACACGAAAACCGACGTCGTCGTCCGTGTAGTCAGGATTGACCCTGACGCGATAAGCAGAACGGCAGAACCGAGGATTAAGGCTCCAAGACCCACCGCGCAATATACGCTCTCGTTCATCTTTTAGTAACTCTGCTAAATTATCTGAAATATTTTGATAATGATTATCATTTTTATTTTGCTCATCCCATACCCGACTATCCTCTGGCGCACCTTGATAGTTTTCATGCCAAGGATCGGCACACCACTCTCTCACTTGACCATGCATATCGTATAAACCAAAAGCATTAGGAGAGAAGCTTTTTACGGGAATAGTTTCTTTTCGATATTCCCCTGCTGGTTCATCAGCATAAGTAGAGGTAGCAATGTAATTAGCTAAGTCGCTAGTAATAGTCGCTCCAAAATGAAATGGTTGATTATATTGCTCATTCCATTCTTCTACTGTCAAATCTTCACTGCTCACTGATGACTGATTCGGTGCGCTGATGACTGCTCGACAGGCATCTAAAAACAAGACTATATTATCGGCTCCTGAACGCCGTAATCTTTGAGTTACATATTCTACTGAGAGCGCTGTATGTTCGACATCTCCTGGATCGCTGTCACATAGCATCAAATAATCTTTGTCTCTATTCCTCATCCCATGACCAGCAAAGAAGAACCATAAATTATCTTCGGGTTTCAATAATGGTCGTTCAATATTCTCAAACTGCGCCCGCAAGAATCGTCTCAGATGACCATAGGTTGGTGTCGTCGGAATGGGAGGATTGGTTTTATCGATGGGCGGAGAATCTTCGGTAAAGAGAAAAACTTCATCAAACTTGGCTTCTTGCCCAAACCAAGCTACCATCGCCTCGGCATCTCTTTTGGCATATTTCAGCGAGGAAAGATTTTCATAGATATTAATTCCGATCGCGATCGCCCAATTTCTCCCCATTGCCTTTGCTGATTACTTCCGCTTAAATTTAAACGTCATTCCTCCTTTTCCTCCTGCTTTGCCTCCACAACCAAAGAGGCTTACTTGTCCTTCACCATTGATTTCTACCGATAACTCTACTTCATCGAGCTGCATTTTTGAATTAGGCGGTTCAGCTTCGTCCAGCATTTCCCTCATCGCTTGCAAAAAACCTTTCATTTCTCGCTTAAGTTTCTCTACTTCAACGGGTTTTCTCTCCCCAGAAACTGTTTCTGGAGCTTCAGAAGGTTCACCTCTGAGTACTCCTCCTGTATCAACACTAGCGTCTCTGGAACCAGAAGTTTCTCCAGTAATAATCCAGATTTTTTTGGGAGTTGGGATTGTTTCTGACATCAAGTTAATTGCTTAAATAATTGAACGTCTTAAGCTCTTTCTTAAGATTTTAAGCTGTTTTGGAGTTTTGGGTGGCTCATCCTGTCTTAACTACCTGAAGAAGTGAGAAGGAACTTTAGAAACTCAAAGTTTTTAGTTCATTTTTACTATTCCTAATTTTTGCCTAATTGGTAATTTTTAGACTTGATTAGAGTTTGCTCAAATTAGCTAAACCCTCCCAAACAGTTTTTTCTGACTCTAGATAGGTAATCTGGTACAGTCCACTTTGTCTATCTTGATTAATCACTAGAGCTTCAAGTTGATTAGTTTTAACGATTACTAGATCATCAACTTCAATGGCTGAGGATTCAGACTCTTGTCTGTTTTGAGTATCGAACAAGTTATTTTGGGTAGTAGCTTCAATCAGTTCTAATTGCTGTAGTTCGGATTGAGTTAACAAATTAGCTTTAATCCAAGTTATTTCTGGTTCGCTAACTTCTCCTGTGGCATGAAGTTTAATCAGCTCATTGTTAGTAGCAGAATTTAAAATTCGCTCTTTTACTTTGTCAGCCCGATTTTGCAAGGTATAACTATCACTACTGTTTTGATAGGGATAGCTGAGCCAGTTGATTGTCTCGGTGACAGCTGAGGTGCTCGCTGAGGTGACGACTTGAGTGACAACCGAAGAAGCTTGATTGGGCAAGGATGTGACAGGGATGACATCCTCAAGAGCTTGAGAAGTAATATTATTATTTGTTACTACTTCTTGAGGGTATGTGCCAGTTAGAGAACTGTCACAATCATCAAAGAAGTTATTTTTATTTTCTCGATTTTCTCGATCTAGGTTGTCATGGATGTCAGAATCCTTTAGTGGTGGGGATTCTGCTATGTCACTTGGGTTGTCATGCTGATTGTCCTGGGACTTGTCATGATGAATTAGTTGCTCTTCGGTGGTTAGTGCGAGATCGTAGGAGCTTCTCAGTCTGATCCCTTTGATGACTCGAACGGTTTTACCACCCAAGGTGGTTCTGGCTTTACTGGCATTCCAGCCCAGAATGCGGTTCACCAGTTCCAGGAGTTCGGCTGAGAAGTTCTGGGGGGATTTAGCTGACCTTTTTGATTGTCGGCAATAGAGGGTATAGCTGCCGTAAAGGGTAGATGCGGTAGCATCATAGTCATCATGAATCCATTCTTGACTGTTACTGCCGATGGGAACTTTGGCCGTATCATCTGGGATGACCCAATCATTGACCCAAGCGGCCAGTCCGTCATTCCGAATCAGCGATTCCCAGGCCATTGGGGAGAGGGTTTTAGACTTAACTCCTTTGAAGGTTTCATCAATCTCTGCATCAGAAATACTCAGAAGATAGCTAGTAAAGGCTCCCAGTTCGGGCTCAAACTCCCGCATCAGGTCGCGTTTTTTCTGGGGGGGACATTCGTATTCAAAGGGAATCACGACTCCGCGACGGGTGAGCCAGCTTCCCAGGTGGGAATGGAATACGGGGGCATTGCTGGTCATAACTGTTAAGCCACCGAAGACAAATTCAAAACCGTTCTCGAACAAGCGGCGACCGGAGAGTTTATCTTGTCCTGTCAGGCGTTTGAAGTTACTCATTTTCCTCGATGCTTTATCCTGGTCGGGCAAGAGCAAGAGCCGTTTGCCGAAAATTCGGGCTATTTCATGCTTATCTTCTAAATCGAGTAAGTTGAGATTGACGGTGTTTGACTCGCCTATCAAGGCAGTTAAAAGGGTGGTAAAGGTAGATTTACCGCTGCCCCCACCACCAATCAGGTGGAGGAATTTTTGCAGGTCATTGCGACCTCGCAGGACGGCGGCGGCAAAATGCAGTAGGGTTTGCTTATGTTCGGCGTTGCCGCGAGTTGCTTCATCGAGCCAGCCATTAATAGATTGCCAACCAGTCTCTACTACGGTGTAATCTCTGGGGAGCTGCCAGGTGAAATGAAAATCCGGGCTATGTTCGTGGAGTTGGTTGGTCGCTAGCTCTAAAACTCCGTTTTTGAACGGTAGCCATTGGGTGGATGATTTCTCATCCCACTCCCTCAGAAATAGTTCGTGTTTGACTTTGGCAACGATATTTTTGATGTAGGAGTCGGAACCGTAGCCGACAATGCTTCTGGAGTTGAGAATTCCATTGATTTGAGCAGCCATATAATCGGGGGAAACCCGCTCCCAGACACCGACCGTTACCAGACTGTAAGCCAGCCAGGTTTTATATTGATCGCTGAAAACAAATTTATGCTGATATTGTTCGGCGATCTGTTTGCCGATCTCGTCCGCCTTTGGTGGTTTATTATCAAAGGCATCTTTACCGTACTGGTCGTACCAACTACTGTAGTCAATACAGTAATTCATGAGGCTGTTACGGAACTCCTCAATGCCGTTTTTTTCAATGTAATCGTCGATACCCTTACCCTCCTTTTCATCCCATTTAGGTAAAGTGTAAACTGGAACTTCAAATTTCAGTAGTTGCGTGGCTAATTTTATTAAGGCTTGTAAGACTGGTTTTTTGCTATAGGTATCGCAATCAAAGGCCAGGATAAAACCAAAGCCTAATTTGGCATATCTTTCTAGTTCGGGAACTAGGTAACGTTTTCCTTGAGGATCGTCCTTACTGGCAGTTAGTCCCATTTCTACTCCCAACAGAGCCAGGGTGGGAAGATTATGGGAACAGGCGGCAATTGCTTTAAATCCCCCCTCGGTTACTAGCAGCATGGGATGTCCATCGATCTGGTAACAATCTTGTTTGAGGGCTGCGATATTGTTCCAGTAAAACTTATCTGTGGGATGTTGGGGTAACAGGGCATCATATTCGTCCCCAGCAGCCGTCCGATATTTGGGGGCTTTTTTGCCTTGCTTGTTACTCCAGGGTTTATTGGGGCGGAATTGGAACTGACCGTTGGCACCTTGAATTAAAATTCCTGGGGATTTTGCTGTGTATCCCAGGCATTCGGTCGCTTCTTGAGTAGTTACTGAGCTACAGTTAGCCAGAATCCAGTTAGCATTTAAGCCCCTTTCTTGGCAACAATGGTGGAAATCTTGGTTATTGAGGTTATTAGTAGTTTTTTTGGCGTAATTACTGCTTTTTTCTGCTTTTTTCTGCGAATTTAGATTTTCTGGGGCTGAGGAGGAATTATTGGGTTGATGTTTTTGGCTTGAATCTTGTAGAATAGTCATAGTCTGATCTGCCCCCAATTATTAGCTGGAGCAGAAATATGTTGGACAAAAATCAAAAAATCGTTAGCTAAATAATCTTTGGTCGGATTCGTAGCTAACGGTTTTTTAATTGCAGGTTATGAGTGGATATTGTTTAACCGCTTCGTTAATTAAATCGGTCTGGGTGTGATTGTTGACCTTAGTGAGATCGTGAATCACTTCTTTTAGTTTGGCAGGCATTTTCAGAGGAAAAATTGCTTGGCTCATTTGCTTACTCCTAATCGGGGATCGAGGATTTCCTTAGTTTCCTCTAAAAAATGAAAATCTTCAACCATAATTAATATTTGGTGTTAATTAGAAAATACATTGGGTGTCTTGAAAGCTGTAAGCTATAAGCTATAAGCTATAAGCTGTAGGCTATAAGCTATAGGCTGTAAGCTTTTTCGATATTCTTTTAACGTTCTGGTTAAGATTTATGTACATTACACGACTTGGTAATTTATAGTCTAGTCAAGACTGGTGTTAGGTTTTAGGTGGTAGGTTTTAGGTTGAAAAGAGTCGTTACATTAACAAGCTTTAAGCTAATTTTGGGTCTATTTCACTATCGTTTATGGCAAAAATTTAGTGGAGTTCCTAATAGTATTCGCCTGTTATGGGAAATCTATGAAATTTCGTTGGACAAACGTTGATCGTCATTGATTAACCAGAGGAAAATATGGGTATCTAAGAGTAACTTCATGCAGGATTGTTGAACAAATCTAAAATTTCATCGGGTAGAGGCTCGTTAAAATCATCTGGAACAGTAAATTGACCCTTAGCCAGACCGATTGGTAAAGGTTTATTTTCTCGACGGTAGGATTCAACAATTCTGTTTATATCTTCATTGGTTAGAGGATAATCTGGATTTGCTGATGGTTGTTGATGTTCCAGCGACTCCACAAATTGATGAACTGAATTCAGTTGTTCGGGAGATAGGTTATTTAGTTTGCGGTCTAATTCTTCTCTAATGCTAGTCATGACTATAAATTGTGCCAGTCTTCTATCATGATTTTAGGTAATTTGGTCAAAACAATTCAAAATTATTAATTAAAAATTAAAAATTACAAGGTTATGGATTAACTTTTGCTGTCTTAATAGCTTGAACAACCTCATCATATTTAGTCATCAGAATATCTTTTGAGGAAGCATAACCAAAATTGACAATTACTGCTTTAGCTTCTTCGTTTGATAATCCAGCTTCATTAGCTATAGCGTACAGTCTTTTTAATTGCGAATTAGTAACTTTTCTCTGTGGGCAATTATCAAGTTTTTCTGTAGTTATTTTAGGTTGAAAATTAGAAATAATATCAACGGCTTTGGTAGAATTTATACTAATCCAATGCTTTAAAATATCAGCGATTTCTTTTCCTGGCTGTGAGAAAGTCAGATCGGCTAAATCATGACATCTAGACTTACTAAAAGTAATTTGATGTTCAGCATTTAACTCACCAAAAATATCAAACTCATAATCAATACTACTGGTTTGTACTGGAGCAGTTCCAATTTTTCTAGGAACAGTTTTACCGTTGCTACTTTTTTCCATAGCGTATTCAGTTTTAGACCGCATAGTTGCGATAATATGAATATTAGCTTTTTGGATAGATTGAATTAATTCTCGTTCCAATGGTCGCACCTTAGACCAGCCAAGCATTGAAGTTTTAGATTTATCTACTTCCTCTAATTCCCAATACCAAGCCGCAGAAAGCCCGTCAATACATAAAGTTTTATAGCCAGCTTTGACAGCATAATTAATTGCTTCAATATAATTTTTGGGAGAATAATTATCAAGGATACAAATATCAAATACAAATAGATCGGAATAGATATTAGCACTGCCATTTTCAGTATCAATCACTGCCACGGGAAGCTCTAAGTTAGTAGCGATATTTAAAGCAGTATAAGTTTTACCACTACCAGCAGCACCGCTAATCGCTAACTTGATTTTTCTATCTTGTTTTGAAGCCTTTTGAAACATAATTATTTGTTTAGTGATAATCCACTATTGAAATTCTATTTTCTTAATTAGTTGGGGCATTTAGCCCCAGTATTACTATTAATTAGAATGGACAATAATTAGAATCTATGTCTTCACAGTAAAACATTGTTTTCTTTAACTTTTTCACTGTTGTTCTTGCTTCTTCAATCTGCTTGCTAAGATAATCTTTGGCTTCAGGTAAATTGTCTTGCCAGTTTTCCAAGAAATAGCGATCATTTTGCTCTCTAAGAGCTTGTTCCTGTTGATAATCAGTGTTTAACATGATAGATTTGAATTAGTTTGTGAATAGGGTTGCGATGCTTGAATCTCGCAACCTGTTTATTTTTTCAGCTACTCCCGATAAGTTATTTTTTCTGCGGTTTCTCGCCGCTTCGGTTTTGCTTGTCTACATTTACAATTATAACACGAATCTATTATCGTACTAACCTAATATTTAAATATCTAAGTATCATGTTATTATGGTTTGGTACGATATTTAGAATGAAAATGATTTGTAAATTAAAAACACTAATTCAAGAGAAAAAGCTAGACCAAAAGACAGTAGCGTCACAAACTGGCTTATCTCCTACCACTATCGGTAAATATTGCCGTGGTCATTTTGATCGAATTGACAACCACAGTGTTACAACATTGTGTAAATATTTTGGATTAAAATCGATTTCAGATCTAATTGAAATTGAATGGGAAGATGACGATATAGAGGGGATACAAGTATGATCAACCCTGAGACTTTAGACCTAACATCTCTTCCATCAGTTTCTTTAGATAACTTGAGACAAATTGAAGAAACTCTAGAAACCGATTTCGAGGTAGAGTTCGATGATTAATCATCAAAAGATAAAGCTCAACGTCTCAGCTTCAATATCTGTGACAGCAAAGCACTCAAAACTCAAATGTCAGTGTGGTGAGTGCGAAAGCGAGGGCAATTACTATAAATGTGTTGGTTGTAAAAGACCAGCACCTCATTGTATGAGCTACCCCGATGAATACTACGAGTATTGCGATGAGTGTTGGTATGAAATCACCAATCCAGAACTGTATAAGCAGGACATGGCAGAACAGGCAGTATCAACCGATGATTATTGGATATTAGGATTAAAGCCATGACTGAACAAGAACAACTCACTCAAATACTTAGTCTGTTGAATAAATTAGATGACGATGTTCGACAAACCAACAGGAAGGTGGAAGAAACTAACCAAAAGATAGAAGCGACAAATAGAAGGTTAGAAGAAGAAGCCAGGAAAACTAATGAGCAGTTCCAGAAGTGGGACGATCGCTATTTTCAACTGGTGAAAGACCAAGGAAACACAGCTAGAACCATTATCATTGCTGCTGCTTCTGTAGTGGTTTTATCCCCTGTGTTGGAAGCAGTAGCAGAACTGGTAAACAATTATTTTAGGTGATTCAAAATTGAATAATTATGATTATGGCGATCTTGAGTTTCCACGAACAGAAAAATACGATCACGCTAAAATAGCAGCTTTCAGAATGAATAGCTGGGTATCGGAAGGAAAAATCAAGCCAGAAGATCGCGTTTTCGTCAAACCTTATAACTGCATGGGAACTGTAGTTAGAGTGACTTGGCTTGAGGAATTAAAATTCACGCCTGATTTTGCTATTCCTGAAGGTTGGGTTTATATAGTGGAATTGGATGGGAAAGATTGGAAACCTAGAGGGTTTTCCTATACTTGTTTGAAGCAGAAAAATGGCTATTCCTAATGGATACGATCCAATAACTTTAAATCACTGGCTTTGGTACAAATATCAATGTCATGAAGGTTCTGCTAATGAATTTCAACGTTTATTTGAGAACATCTTCAAGCGTGCTAAACCAGAATTTATGCAAATTCGTCCTTATGGAAAAATTGGGGATCGTAAATGTGATGGACTTTTTTTTTCTAAGGAGAACTCTACAGTGTTTCAAGTCTATTCTCCTGATGAATTGAAACAAGCAGAAGTTCAAAAGAAAATTGACGAAGATTTAGATGGTGCAGTTGAACATTGGGGAGATGAGCTTAAAAAATGGGTATTTGTTTATAACGTTAGACGAGGATTACCTCCAGATATTCCTAAGACTTTAAAAGAAAAGCAACAACAGTATCCTCATCTTGAGCTAGATCATTTGAGTAGCGATGGACTTTGGGAAATAGCTCGTAGCTTAACTGTTCAGCAAAGAGCCGAATTATTAGGTGCACCTTCAGGTTACGAACATTTATTTTTTACTTCATCTCTAACATCTTCTAAGCTTGGTGAAGTAATGAAGAAATCTTGGTTCGTCCTGATACAAGATAAGCTAATGACTATAGATCTTAGTTCGGTAGAAGAAGCATTAAATCCTGATGTATCTTTTGGTTATCCAACAATTATCCGTCCAGAACTGGGACAACTTCCTTGGACAGAAGCTGCGGAGTACCAAAGACAAATAATTGATGAAGTAATAGCAAAAAGCAAAGATATATCTCTTGCTCGATTTGCTGTTTTCAGCTTGACTCCAATTCCTTTGGCAGTTCATTTAGGTTTTGTACTATCAGATGGGATAAAAGTTCGCTATTTTCAATACGACCGAGATCGGGTTTCGTGGCAATGGCCAGACGTTAAGCAGGACGAAATTGATTGCAATATTCAAATTTCAGGACTTCCTGAAAGACTAATTGAGGAAGAAACTGAAGTTGTCATTCGAGTATCTTTGAGTAACCAAGTATCAAAAAATCAAACTGATACTATAATCTCAAACTGCTCTGTAGACATAGATATCTTTGTAGATGATCCTGATGTAATGTGGCTAGTAAGTTCTCAACAGTTAACTAAATTAGCCAAGGTTTTTCGTAAAGTTCTCAAAGCTATTCGCAACAAAGTTCCTAAATGTCAGCGAATACATTTGTTTTGTTCAGCACCAACAGGAGCTTGTATTATCATGGGGCAAGCAATCAATCCTCGCATGAATCCGCCTGTTGAACTATACGAGTTTGCTTTTAAGGACAGTCCTCAATATAAATGGGCATTGAGCTTAAAAGAATAAAAATGAATATTTTCATTTATATGAGCAATTTTATTGCAAATAGTCTTGATTGATTAATCTTTTTCACTGGGAATGGATAATGCATATCGAAAACCAGTTTGGTTATCAATAAGATCGTAGATAAAAATCAATGGATCGCTTTTTGGTAATAGTAATTGACCAAAGCTTACCGCTATTGAAACTGGAATAGCTGAAAATAAATGAATGTTACAATCTTCTCCATGTAAATCTCTAATTTCTCTCAATAAACTTCTCATTTCTAGATTAAAAAGCTCTAGTTGATCTTTAGATTTTAAATAGTTTCGATCTGGTTTATGAATAGTAATTTTATATAAATGATAAGGTTCTTGTATGACTTTTTTTATTTCATCAGGTTGGATGGTTCCACTCAAAGATAAATTGAGTACAACAGATTTTGAATTTAGCTCTGATAATGGTTCTTTTTCAACTATATATCTAAATTCTGGATTTGATGATTGCCATCTCCACGAGTCACTATCGCGATGTTTTTGATAAATATCTGAAGGGGTAATGTCTCCTATTTTGTAACCAAAATAAATTAATAGAGGTATAGGGGCTAGAGCAAAAATTGATAAGTGATTAATTCGCTGATAAGCAATTTTTGGTTTTATTTCAATATCAAACCTTCTTCTAATCTCGTCTTGTTTTTTTAGAAAATAATCTGGTTCATTATCCACATATGGACTATTTGTTAGATTCAAATTGATAGGATGAGAATCAGCAGGATATCTTGGTAACATCGACTGCCGAGCATCTTCAAAATCTATTGTTGGCTTGAAATGACGAATATTATCTAAAAAAAATAAAAGATGGCTTTTATGTCTTTCATCAATACCTGTGAGATATTCAATACGATCTTCATGCTCTTTTTTATAAGTTTGAAGTTGCTCTACTGTATAGATATGTCCATGTGACGGATTATCTATTAATCTGTGATGTGCGTCGCATAAAAGCATTAAATTACTAAATTCTTTGGCTAGCTTTGGAGAAAGTTTTTTATCTCCTCTTACTCCATCAGGACTATCCGCAACAATATGTGCAATATAAGCTTTATTCATTTTTGCTTGAGTTAAATCGTCTCGATATAATTGCTCATTGCAACCGCGAAATTGGCAACGTCCGCCAGATTTAATCCATAATTTGAGCTTTACTTTTGCAGGAATACTTGTTTTAGACATTTTTCTCCTCCGAATACCAAAATTCACCAATTAATTCGCGCGTTAAGGTTCTTTTACTCAGTTCCCAAGCTCTCAACCCTTCAATGCCCAAAATGACAAAATGAAGACTATCGCTATCAAAAAAGTCTTCATCTAATTTCCGTTCCCAATCATTAATGTCTCTGCTAGAAGGAGTGGGAATGCTCTCAGGATGCGTGTGCCATTCCCCCAAATAGTTAATAGTTCCCTCGCTCTCTTTCCAACGACGGTCGATTATTTTTTGATGGGGGCGACGAGCGCGGAAAAAACGAAATAAGCCTCGGCGATCACCCCACATGGGAACGGTTACTTCATCGATTACGATATCTAAACTATCTTTGATGTAGCGACCTAATAAAACGCCCCCAGCTTCACGTTTAAAGTTGTTGTCTTGGATATATTTCTGCATCTGGGTTAATGCTCCTGTTCCAATTTCTAGCTTGCCACCGTCAATTTTGGTAAAGATAACGGGCTTCATTTTTCTTCTCCACAGATGGGGCATTGAGGATTGATATAGTGGTACTTAAATTCTTCCAAGCGATCGCTGCTCAACTGATATCTTGGGGATGTTTTAAATCCCGCAGCAGTAAAACGATTATCTCTACCTTTCCAAGATATTAAAGCGTTCTTTGGCTCAACTTCTTGCAAACCATCAAGAGCTAGTTGTACGGCTTGTATTGCAGTTTTTTGAGCATCTAATGCACCGTATTCAGTGTAGGAAGCTCCGCATCCTAAATTGTTTTTGGCAAATGATTGATTGGGGGCAGCAAAAGATGCTCTATTGTGGTTATAGTCATCCCTTGTCGGGTCTGAATTAAACAGACATTGAAAGCATCCTGGCATTTCCGAACGAGTTAACAAACTATGTCCGCCAATGCCATAGGGTTCTAGCCAAGTAAGGACTGCCAGTAGATTATTTTGATGGACTAAGCGATTCAAGTATAGTTCCATTGTCTGGTTGCCAGTGGCAAAGATAGCCAAATCAAAATCAGATAAATCAATTTCACCTTGGCTAATAGCTTTATCAATATAATTCTGGTGAGTAGTAATTGTCAGGTATGGATACTTGCTTTTGATTTCTTCTTTGATAGCTAGAGTTTTATACTGTTTTTCTTGGCACTTTCCCATAACGTGCCTATAGGTATTTTCAGGTTTTAATCTATCTGGATCGACAAGAGTTAAATCTCGAATACCAGCTTGTACGAGAGATGCTGGAATATTTCCCCCTACTGCACCACATCCTACGACTAAAGCCTTGATTTGATCGAGATTGGCGTTTGCACCACCACGAGGCATTAAATAATCAAGATCGTACCTTTGAACATTTATGGGTCTAGGAACTTTTGTAGAATTGCCAGAAATTAAAGGATGTTTTTCGCCTACATCAGAAAAAATCAGACCTATAAGCGTCATTCCACCTTGAGGACGAGGAATTCCCATAATTACCAATTCTTCGGCTCTATTTTCCCTAACTCGATACTGTCGCAGTTTTTTTTTATTATCTGCTGAGACATTTTTGCAGATTATCTCCTGCAAATCTCGGACAGTCCAAAGCTGTTTGGGAGTTGGTGGAGTTAGAAAAGTTCCTGCTTCTAGCGGAATATACAACGCAGTATGGCGCGTATAAGAATCAAGCTTCTTATTTTGGTGATTAAAATAAGCACACGCCCTGTCTATTTTGTCGGCTACTAGAACATAGCGATTGCTAGTTTTGTAGGCGTATATTTTACGTAAGGTGTTATCGATGGGTAAATAAGCAGTAAGCGAGGTAGTTTCGGAACAAAGCTGTAGCCAATAGGCATGAAACTCGTCCATAAAATCCCATTTATTTTCGTCCCTCACGCTTTTTTCCAATAATTCAATTGCTCGTTTGACCGCTTCAGTGAGAATTCCGACAGGATTGCTAGAATCTAGAAACAAACCTTCAGAATCCGAATAGCAAAGATAACCATCTTGTTCGAGATGAGGAATTATTCCCAAGACATGGGCGGGTCTAAGGAATATTATTGGTAAGGTCAGAGGAAAACTTTCTTTGATTCCCACCCATAAAGAAATTTCTTGACTGTCAATATAAATTTCTCCTTTTACACCAGCCACTACCCCTCGATTTGCTATGGTCGGTAATTCATTATTAGAGAGAATACGAGCCTGTTGAAGACAACCATCCTGTATTAAGTCGTTGAGGATTGTAACTCGTTCAGAAATATCTAACATTCATTCAAGCTGAAGCACTAGAAGAAACAATAGCTTTAGAGCGTTTTTCTGCGGTATCTTTCTTTTCAGGAACAGGAAAATCTTCACCAAACTGCTCTTGAACTAGTTTGCAAGCTTCTGTAGGGTCGGCTTCTGTGATGGCATCTTTAAGAGCTTGCTGTAAATTTTCCAGCTTTTCTTTAAAGTTAATCATTTGATTATCAGTCATCTTGTCAAAAAGATCGCAGTTTGGAACTACAGGTAAAACAACCCTTAAACGTTCGACAGACTCTCCATCTTGCCAAACAGTAGTAAAATTATTAATTATTTTCTGAACAAACTGATTGAGAGCCTTCAAGTCGTTATATTTAGTAGTATTTGCACAATAATCGACAGTTTTATTAGGCTTAAACCAATAATATGCAGCGATAGTTACACCTATACCAATAGGTGCAGCATTGCCATCCTGAGAAAATTTCACATCTTTCCATCGCTTGAGATAGCGAATAATACGACGAAACTGTTTATCATCATCGCGATCGCTATAGTGTTCCTTAATAAGCTTACTTAACTCGTGTGGATCTGCTTTTTCCCAAACTCTATTCTCTTCGCTAGAGTTAGGTTTTCCCTTCGCTAAATAAATTTTATCGTCTGATTCGCAATAAACTGCTAAATCGACGTGATAAATATCTTCTCCATCTTTTTGGTAGAAAACAGTAACGCAAGGTCTTCTAATTTCTACGCTTTTAGTATGTCCATATAAAGCATCATATATCCATTTTTTGACTTTTACTGGATCAGGATAATCGTCTTTGGAAATTCTGATAATTATTCCCACATCAATGTCATAGTCTCCATTTGTGGGTTTATTACCCGTGCCCAAATCATAACTTCCTTGATCAAAAGTTTCGTATTTAGGTGGGTTGATGTCTTCGTCTTCAAAGACTTTGTCCCAGTTGTTTTTGAGTCGATCTAAAACCCGATCACGTTTTTCTCTGAGTGTTGCGTTTTCCTTAAAACGCTTAAGCTTGATATTTTCGTGGAACTTTTCAAAATATTTTTGGATATCAGCCATGCAAAAAAAAAATTACTGTTAAATCTAAGTATTGTTGGAAGTCAAGCTTTCTGCTGTTGTTTATCAGAATTACAAGCTTGAATTAAAGCTTTACAATTATAGCAAATAAAAATAGCTGCGGCTGGTATTGCTTTAGTTTCTATGCCCTGACGAAAAGCCAGGGCGATAAATGTGCGTTGATTAAAATTCGTCTTCTGATTCTGGCTTCCAAGCGTTTAAGATTTTCCAGCCATCGGGAACGATTACAGATACAAAGATAACTTTGGTTTCAATTTCATCTGGTATTTCTGTATCTTTTAATCTTCTGAATATTTCAACGCCTACTTGCTTTTTGTTGTTGTGGTGTTTTTTTGCTTGAAGTTGATACATTTTAAGTCTCCATCCCTATAATTATTTACCCCTCAGTTGAGAGGTAATTTTGCTAATTAAGCTACATTTTTAGGCTGCGATTTTTCGGCTTTTCGGAGACAAATATTGTCTAATTTTTTCCAGAATTGATTGTTTTCTTTGAGGAAAAATAGAGGCTCGTTATTAATTTCTTCGATTAAATTGTCTAAATAATTATCAAGTTCTTTCTGAATTTCTTCAGTTGTTATTGATTCGTGGGTAAAGTAAGAATCTTTGATGATTTCTGATGCTTGAGCAAATTGGTTTAAGTTTTGGTTTAACATGATAGTTACCTAATTTTGGGTATTAATCGAGGTTGAAACTTTGGTTGGTGTCACCTCGATTAATCTAATTATAGTATGGCTGTCATACAGGAAAGATTCAAATATTATATGGCTGCCCTTCTATAAATAACTCGGGCTTATATGTGGCTGCCGTGTTAATATGAGGAGAGAATTTAAGAGATAAGCATGCCCAAAGGAAGACCAGGTGGAAATCCCGATATCGCTAAATACGGCTTTAAACCCAAGCATGATTGGGGAGAATCCTGCACAGAAAGAATGCAAATCAGAATGCCTCCCAGTATGAAGGCAGCGATTAAAGCTGGACTGATTAAGGATTGGCAAGAAGTAGCGCGAAGGGCGATCGCGGAAGAGATTGAAAGGGCACAAAGCGCCGAAGAGAACAACTAGAAAAGGGACAACTGAGAAGGCGCAGGAACGGGGACACCAAGCCACCAACAACCATCGGAACCAAGCCCACCAGCAGAAGACCAGGACACACCAGACCAGGCAGGAGGACGAGAACCAGAAGGCAACCAGAGCAGCACCCGCCGACCCCGACCGAGAGCCAGTGCAGCGGTACCCCAGGTGCCCGATCCGCCTGAGCACCAGGAACGACGCACGCGACAACCAGCAGGAGGAACAGGAGCAGAAGGCAGAGCCACCAGCAAACCGCGAGAACCAGCAGCGACGGAACGAATACAGCGAGAAGACCGACGGGCAAAGGCAGCACGACCCACGCCGAACCGCCCAGAAGCGACGGAGAACACCAGCAGGGAAGGAGAACCACTGAAGAAACCGCGCACAACTGCATCGACCCCACGAGCGCAGCCTACTGAAACTCTCACACCAGAAGGGACGAGAGGCAACAGAGCAGCCAAGGCAGCCGCAGCAGCAGGAAACGGGGAACGGGAGCCGGAGAAGCCGACGGAAGAAACCCCAGCGAAAACAGAAACAGGAGAGGCAACAGACATAAAAAAAACCTACGCAACACCTGTATTATAACATGGCAGCCATACAAAAGTAAAGCATTAAACCTATATATAGCAAGCGATGCAACAACTTCAGCTCCAACCAGAAAACAGCCTAATATGAACACGATTCTGAGATAAACTTAACCTCAATTTTGAGTCTAATTTAGGATTTTGGTATCAGAAAGGGATTAAACGGAGACAATAATCAATAACTCACTTCAAACACGAAACTGAGCCTAAGTTACACTTCTGTAGAGCTTATTTCTTATCGAGTCTTCTTGAAACTTCTTCGACTCTTGCTTTTGACGCTGCACCGAAGTCAATGCCCTTGTCCGAAGGATTTTTTTCCTTAAAAAACAAAATAACACTCCAAAAAACGGCTTGACGAGAGTGCTACAATTGGCGAGCAAGTCGAAGAGTGATGCTCACTAGTAAATCATCTAGAGACAAGTCGGGATTTCAGCTAATGCGGAGCCGCGATTGACGAGTGCGGGCGTTTTTCTTGTTTGAGGAACGAGTTTGAAATATGCCCGCCGAGGAATGAG
>JASJDR010000161.1 GCA_030065615.1 Xenococcus sp. MO_188.B8
TTACGTTCGCTGATGATAGATACGAATTCTAAAGCCTTCCAGCCTTCGGAATTATTCAAATTTTGTCCGAACCATTGTTAGTTAATAGAGATCACGTCAAGTTAAAATAACTAAACTTTTCGTCGTACCACGAAAGACTTTTGCAAGAAGTCTCTTTATTTGCCCTCAACACAAAATTTAGTTTTGTATTACATATAGAATAAGAACTCAATTGAGACTAAATAAACTATATATAAATTTCTCTAAAAACTATCAATTAAATCTCTCCGCAGCCCTTGACAAGCTACTTGCCATGTTTACGCATCTCACAACGCAGCGACCGACCAAACGACCGACGGCAAGAAAGACAATTGAACAGTCGCTGCTGTTCGATAAGCTTAACATAGCTTCGCTTAACGCTTGTCAAGGGTACGCTTACGCCTGCTAATTGAATAACGCGCTCTCTCCCTTCACTCCCTCCAGCAAGCATAAGAAACCATTCGCCAGTTTTCTAGAAAGAAATCCAAATTTTGCTGTTGTTTAGTACTCTAGCCGACTAGAGTATTACTGAATGGCGATCGCTTTAAACAGAATCATCAATCCAGCCACATTCAGGGCTTATCTGTAGCTATTTTATTTATTTCTACTAAGTAAACAACAACAACAATGAGCAAAACTTTTTTACTTGGTAGAAATTTATTGTATAATATTTATACAACGTAAATTGACTAAACTATGTAAATGAAAGTTCAAAGGGTTCGTATCCCTGATAGCGATCGCGTAACCTGGTTAGTGTTGGATGATAACTATCTATCAGTTCAACCAATTCAGAGTTATTTACAATACCTGGAAAGCATTGAACGTTCTCCCAACACAATTCAAGCTTATGCGGGTCACTTAAAACTGTTCTGGGAGTTTGTGACGGATTCCCAGATTGATTGGCAAGATATCAGCTTAGAAAAGCTGGCAGATTTTATTCATTGGTTACGCAGCCCAAACCCCAGAGTTATTTCAATTCAGCCTCAAGAAGCCAAACGGACTGAGCGTACTGTTAACACTATTCTTTCTGCTGTGTGTAGTTTCTACGACTTTCAATATCGGATGGGAGAGGTAGAAGAGTTGAAAGTTTATGGTCAACAGTTCCAGTCTGGAAGTCGCTCATACAAGCCTTTTCTTCACCACATTACAAAAGGTAAACCAGTCAAAAAAAGTCTACTCAAACTTAAAGAACCTCGTAAACTTCCTGAAATTCTCACCTCAGAGCAAGTCAAGCAATTAATTTCCGCCTGTAAGCGTCTCAGGGATAAATTCTTGATTTGTCTACTCTATGAAAGTGGTATGAGAATTGGACAAGCTCTAGGGTTACGTCATGAAGATATTCATTCGTGGGACAACGAGATTCAGATAATTCCCCGAACCGATAATGCCAATGGTGTGAGAGCTAAATCAAAAGATGCCTATGTAGTTCATGTTTCTAAAGACTTGATGGCTCTTTATGCTGACTACTTGATTAACGAATACCCAGAAGATTTAGAGTCTGATTATGTGTTTATCAACATCTGGGAAGGTCAAAGAGGAAATCCCTTGACTTACTCAAGTGTTGCTGCCTTATTCCGTCGCTTGGAAAAAAAGACGGGAATTAAGGCACGTCCACATCTATTTCGACACACCCACGCTACAGAATTAATTCGCCAGGGTTGGGACATGGCTCAGGTTCAGAAGCGGTTAGGTCATACCAGCGTTCAAACTACCATCAATACCTACACCCATTTGACTGATAACGACCTCAAAGAAGTCTATCAACAGTTTTTACAACAACGAAAGTAATCAATGGAATCACTTTACGCCTATTGGTCAGAATCAAAACAACAAGATTTAGAGGCTCAACTGGTTGGATTTTGGGCAGAGGATATTTGGCATAGAACCGAATGCCCACTAGCTAAAGATGTTGATTGGAGAGGTAAGAATGGAGTAATTCAGGGAAAAAAGCAGATTCATTTCAATTGCCTTTCTAAGTCAATTAATACAGAAATTAAATACGTTCTCTGGAAAAGGTTAGAACAGCAAGAATGGTCGCCAATTACTGTCTGGCGACATATTCACATTCATGTCCGTTGGATTATCGAATGGATGAATGCTTACGCTCCTGATGCTAATTCTTTTATGGAAAGAAGTCTAGAAAAATGGGAGCTTTCTTTTCGCTCATACCTAGCAGAACGAGGAAAACTTACTATCAAACAAAGACAGTATCTAGCTGAAGGAGAAATCCGAGTTACCAAAAAAGATGACCCCAAAATATCTACTCTCAGAGTAATTTATAGAAATTTACAGGAGACTTACGATGAACGTCCCGAATATGAAAAAGATCTTTGGGATTTACGAAAATTAGGTGCATCCCTGGTCAAATCTGCTAGAGAACATCATCTAAATTTTACTTTTATCCCTCAGCCTTGGTTGCGTCAAGCAACTAAATCATATATTCGCTACTGCCTCGCTACTCAAGCAGGAGGAACTTGTCGTAATAAATTAAAGTATATTAATCAGTTTTCAGCTTTTTTAAATCAATTAGCCAGAGAAATTAAGCCTAATGATATTGACCGTCCATTAATTGTCGAATATTTAAGCTATCTAGCCAAATCAGACTTTGGGGCTTCTTATAAACAGTCTTCAATTGGGGCTTTAAAAGAATTTTTGGAACTATGTGCCAGAGAAAAATGGGCAGAGGTAAAAGACAAACGCTTGATTTATCTCAGTGACTATCCCAAGCAGAGTAACCATTTACCAAAATATATACCTCTTCACATAATCGAGCAGTTGAATCAGCATCTAGATGCTCTGCCACCCTACATCATGAGGATGGTTTTGATTCTCCAAGAAACGGGAAGACGGATTAGTGAAGTTTGCTGTCTGCATTGGGATTGTCTAAGACAAGATGCTCAGGGAGATTGGTTTTTGCTGCACTATCAATTTAAGATGAAACAACAAGAAAGTATTCCTATTAGTCAAGAATTAGCAGCAGTTATTCAGGAACAACAAGAATTTGTCATTAGCCAATGGGGTCGAGGTTTTCCTTATCTTTTTCCTACTCCCAAGCCAAGAGGAAAGGGAAAACCAATTTCCTCCAATCATTTTAATTACGCCTTAAAGAAACTAGCTTATGAAAAGCATATTTGCGATGAATCTGGTCAAATTTATCAATTTCACTCCCATCAATTTCGCCATACTGTGGGAACACAGATGATTAATAATGGAGTTCCCATACATATAGTGCAGAGATATCTGGGGCATAAATCTCTAGAAATGACCTTACGCTATGCCCACATTCATGACCAGACTTTAAAAGAAGAATTTGCTAAATATCAGGGCAAGATGGTGGATATTTCTGGCAAAGTTGTTCAGCCAGAAAATGTCATTGTTGAGATGGCAGAAGGGTCAAATCCTGGCAACATTGATGGGCAATGGATGAAACAAAATATACTGGCTCAAGCACTGCCGAACGGTCTTTGCAGTCTACCTGTAATTCAAGGTGCTTGTCCTTATGGTGCTAATAAATGTCTCAACTGTACTCATTTTAAAACTGACATTAGGTATTTAGATAAACACAAAGAGCATTTAGAAAGAACTAGCAACATAGTTGAATGGGCGCAACAGAATCTAAACAGTAGAAGGTCTAAGGAGATTCTGAAAGAAAACCAGCCAGTCAAAGAAAACTTAGAGCGTATTATTAAATCCCTAGAGGCTAACTATGACGCATGAAAGAAATGTAAATGGTCTGCGAGAAAGTGGGAAACAGAGAAGTCAGGAAGCTTTAAAACGAACTGATGAAGCAATAAACCGTTTGGTAAAAGAAGGAAAAAAAATCACCTTTCAATCTGTAGCCAAAGCAGCTGGAGTATCTGTTGCTTATCTTTACAAATATGATTCTATTAAACAACGCATTGACCAGTTAAGAAAACAACAGTTTCCCATTAAAGGACTACCACCTAAGCAGAAAGCTTCTGATGATTCTAAAACAGCTATCATCAAAACTTTAAAAGAACGGATTAAGAAGCTGGAAGTTGAGAATAGAAGCTTACGTGACCATATTGAAGTAGCTCAGGGAATCGCCATGCAGGTCGCAGATCTTAAACAGCAAGTAGAAATACTTAAGGCTGATAACTCAAAACTGAAGGAGCAATTAGATGAATTTAAAAAAATAAATTAAAGCCAAAAGACAAAAAGTTAAACACTATATACGTGGATAAATCAGTTGAAAATATGAAAAATAATTTAGAATTAATTTTGAAATCTCAAGAAAAACAAAGATCTTATTTCAATCTTTTACAAGGAACTCAATTAGCAGCAATACATATTCAAAATACTTTCAAAAGCGCAGAATGGAAATTCTATTGTAATAACCAATTCATCTTTACGCCTTCTTCAACATTCAAGCTTCCCTCAGAACTTTTTCCTATATTGGGAATCTATTCAAAAATAGGTGAAATTATTAAGTTTCAAGGAGAAAAAATTGTTGATAAAAGTAGTGTTTCGATAGATGGAACAATTCATTTTAATGGCGATAACTTTGTTTTAGATGCTATATATACTCTTTCTCTCCAGTCTGATTCTCAGCAAATTGTCAGGGTTTCACAAACTTTGACTCGACAGTCTTTCTCAACAGTTAAAGAATCAAAACTTGAGAGGAAGTCGATTTTAATTGAGCCTCAGCCGGTGAATAATTTTCCAAACATTCCAGAGATTAATGATTCTGAAGTTGAAATAACTCAAATATTTAAAATATTATTAAATGGACAAACAGAAGTAGGTAAATTTGATTCGCTTCCAGGTTTTCTTTTTTTGACACCTAGCAAAGACTCTCAGCTTCCTATTAACGTTCAACTTAGTACAAATCCTGAATTCTTAATTAATCATGGAGGTATTCATTGCAATTTTGAGGAGTTTGAGACGCTAGAACCAAATATTCAAATTGAAGGAAATGAGCATCAGTTTTGCATTCGAGTCAGAGAAGGGACACCACAAGTAACTTGGTATACATTGCCTTTGGAGCAATCTTCTAACGATCCTGTTCCTGTGATAATTGAAAATGCTGTTTTGAGCTTAAAAATTCAGAGAGATGAAGTGGTTGGAGAAATAAAAGGCTCTGGTTTTTATAGTACAAACTCCAGCGAACTTTATCCAAGCACCTATGAGGCAAAGTTTACAGGCGAACTTGAAAAAAGTTCTTTGGTAGAGAATTTACGCACAAAACTTGAAACTTTGATTTTCACAGGATGCTGGCATACAGATATAGGGACTCTGGGTGAAATCGAATTACAGCAAGAGGGAAAAGAGGTTAAGGGTAGTTATACGGGACTAAGAAATGAAAAAGGAGGTATTATTACTGGAATTTTACAGGGCAACCGTCTTGATTTTACTTGGACAGAAGATGAATCTGAAGGTTGGGGATTTTTTCGATTTATAAACAGTGGTGGAACTATAATCGGACTTTTGAGCAGCAATGATTTTTCTAGTCCTAGTCAAAGTTTGGTTGCTACTTGGCAGTTACCAACCTTTTTGGAAGAAGCAATCCTAGATTCTGTGGACATGAGAGAATTACGGTGGCTAGGACACGAATTGGTAATACAGAATCGCAGAGAAAAAGCCGTAGCTGTGCTAGATCTAGCATTAAATCTTTATCGAGAAGAACGGCTGAAGCCAGAAACTCCTTCTCAGAAGCAGACCGAGTGTCTATTGAATGAGGCTGTTACTTTAGCTCATTTCCTTCCTAACTGCAATTTTCTGCTTGGTAACTACGACAAGTTGCTGGAAAACCTGGAGCACATGTTGGAAGTCTTGCAGTGGCTTAGTCCAGAAGAATCAGCAAGCAGGTTATTTCAGGAGCGTACCGCTGAACTCGTGAAGACCCTGAAGTCACAAAGTGGAACATTTGAAATTTTTGAGAATGGCTTTACTACAACCAAGAAAGAGATGAGTGGAAGTAGTTTTAGAGGAATGGTTGGTATTTACCTTGAGAAAGATGACCAAAGCAACTTCTTGAAGGTTTGGGATACTGTTAGAGATTCTTCAGCTCATATAGCAAACATTCTACCCCAAGATATTATTGTTGCAATCGATGATTGCAGCACCAAGAACATGGATGTTGAACAAGCTAAAGCAAATCTTTCGGGTGAACCACAAACTCAAGTTAAGCTTAAAGTGCGGCGAGAAAATCAGGAGTTAGAGTATATTCTTGTTCGCAAGCGAATAGAGATTTATCCACCACATCGGCTAGATGAACTCGTTGAGTATTTAACCATTTTTGCGAACTACTTTGGAACTTTACAAAACAGGGTAAAGACTTATCTTCAGAAACTTTCTGAAACAGAGACAAGGATTGCTAGAGGACAAGCAGATCCAGTTGAAGCTTTGATATCTCTTGGTGAAGATATAGCAGAGCAGAGGATGCAATTAAATGTAGAAATAGATGAATTATTTGTTTTGAGAACCAGAGTTTACCAAGACAATAAGAGATTGCTTGAGGATGTAGAATCTCTGTTGAGAATATTCCCAAGGAATCTCAATGAGTTTTCAGAAAACACCTTTGCTCAGAGAGAAATTGCTTTACTAGATCAGAAAATTGTCCATTGTATTGACAATGACAATAATTTTTCGACTGTGGAAAAAATCCTCTTTAAAGAATACATACAATCTATTTTAGTCATAACTACTTTTTTCTTTGATCTGGATTGCCAACATCAATTTTTATCAAAAATAGATGCCAGAAAGCTATTTAAAGAAAACAGACAAAGATCTCAAGAAATGTCATCTAGATTGACAATTTATCTAGAACGCTGGCGCTCTCAATTAATTGAAGACTTAGATAAAATCGATGCCCTGGAGAAAGGACAGCCATTTTTCCAAAAGCTTGTACCTTTCTTGATTGAGTTAGGAAATATATCAGAGGCATTAGTGGCTTCTGAAACGTCTAGAGCAAGAGCTTTTGCCGATCTTTTGGCTACGAAGGCTGATTCAACAAATGATGCTGAAACAATTCCTCAATCGATTGCCGCAAATTCTCCCACACTAGAACAAATTAAACAAATTGCTCAAGAGCAAAGAGCTACACTTATCGAATATGCAATTATTTATGACTTAGAATCGCAACATCGGGAATCAAAACTCTTTATTTGGGTCATTCAGCCTACTGGAAAAATTGAATTTAGTTCAATTGATCTCGAATTACTAAAGCAAACAAACAAGATATCCCTTGAAAAACTGGTTGATAAAGCACGTGCTTCTATTGGAATTAAGGAGAAGCAATCCACTGATTTCAACTCAGCGTATTTGGTAAACAATAAGTGCTTCTACCCACATTTACAACAGCTTTATCAAGTTTTGATTGAATCAATTATTAATTTTCTACCAAATGACCCTAACGTTCCACTCATATTTATTCCCCAAAGCTTTTTATTCCTAATCCCCTTTTCGGCACTGCAAGACAAAAAAGGCGACTTCCTAATCCAAAAATACACAATTCTAACCGCTCCCTCTATCCAAGTACTGGATTTAACTCGTCAACCGAAGAAAGAAGTATTAAAAACTTCTATTAATGCACTTGTTGCAGGAAATCCAACAATGCCGTCACTTGCGAGAGCAATTAATGAAGAACCTCAACAGCTAAAGACACTACCAGCATCCGAAGCAGAAGCAAAAGCGATTGCATCTCTTCTTAATACCCAAGCTTTCGTTGCTGACCAAGCTACCAAAGTAAATATTGTCCAGCAGATGCCTAAAGCAAGACTAATTCATTTGGCAACACATGGAATTTTAGATGATCTTAGACAGCTAAAAATGCCAGGAGCGATCGCTTTAGCTCCCTGCGAAGATGATAATGGTTTTCTCACGGCAGGGGAAATTATGGAGATGTTTGGACAACCGCATAAGCCAATTCTACAAGCTGAACTTTTAGTCCTGAGTGCCTGTGTGACTGGATTAGGCAAAGTTACTGGAGATGGCGTAATCGGTTTGTCCCGAACCCTAATGGCTGCTGGTGTTTCTCGTGTAATTGTATCACTGTGGGCTGTGAGCGATTTATCCACAGCTTTCTTAATGATTAAGTTCCATGAAATCCTAAAAAACTTTGTTCATTTAGAGCCAGCAGATGTGGCTAAATCTCTCAATCAAGCTCAAAAATGGCTAGCTAGCTTGAGCCGTGTAGAGGCAAAACAAGAATTTGAAAAGCTCAAACCTCACATCTATCAAGCTTTTGTTGGAAGAAGCCCAAGAGTAGCACAAGCATATATAAATAGATATTTAAAAATTTGCGATCGCGATCCCTATCCCTTTGCTAAACCTACATATTGGGCTGCATTTACAACTATTGGACTCTAGGATTTGGGGTCATAGGATTTACAGAAACTTTTGAGCTTTCGTTTAATCACGAACATAACAACCGGAATTGCTAATGCTGCTGGTAAATTTCCCATCAATGTTAGTTGTGCTGTAACTATAGGCACAAGTGCATTTAACAATTCACGGGAAAATCCATCTACTATTTCTTCTTGAAATTCTTCTTGACAGATAACATCGCGGCACTTCTGGGCTAACTTTTCTAAAGAAGTCCCAAAATCTAATCTTGTTCCTTCTTCCTCAGATTCAGATTCAACCATTAACACTTCAAAAGCATCCTCAAGGTTTCCCTTACATTCTTCAATGACCTTAAGGGCATAACTTGCTTCCGGATAATCTGACAATGCAGAACGAGACTGAGCAATTTCTTCAGATGTAACAGTAGTCATAAAAAAAATTTCACTAAATATTACTACAGAAAATCATTTACAAATAACCTAAGTGTACATCGTAGAAAGCATAAATAACATTGAGGTTTAAAGTTTATATAGGTTTTAGAAATTTTGCTACAAATAACAGGGCAATCCCAGTGAACGGCAGGAGGATTATTTTCATCAAATTGATGTTGGCAAACTGGACAAACACCAGTGAAAAAAGGATGCGTATCGAGTATCTTTAACTGTTCTTCTGGGGTATATCGAGAGCGATCGCGTACAAGATGACCGTCATAGTAAGAATATCCTTCTGGACACCATTGTTCTTCTATCTTTGCATTGGGGTCTGGTCTAAAGTCGATACAGCTATTAGTTTTCACACCATCGGGATGAACACTTAGGTAGTCTACAAACTACATATAAATTACGGATGTAGAGGAGACAGCGATCGCAATCAGGAATTTTAGGCATGACACATCATTTTGATTAAGCAATGGTTCTAATAATGGCTTTACCTTGATTAATCGCTAGTTTACTACAGTAAAAAATATCTTTAATGTCAAATACTTCACCGCGATCGCTGATAATGCAGAGACGATAAAATTCATCCGAGCAATAGTAAACTGCCAGGGTATAGCCTTTAATTCCGATGGCAGTATCAATTATCATACTTTCTACTCGTGCGATCGCTTTTTACTACTGCGACAATTAACAGATGATGAGTTAAGTTCAGCCTCATCATGAATAAATCATCCATAGTTAATTTTTTTCTCTACTTATTCCCGATTCTCTCTTTTAATACGAACAAGATAACAAACAGGAGAGAGAAATAATGAAATTAAGTTTTTTAGGTCAGGTTTACTCTACTGCCAATAATTCAGTTGAAACCATCCCTTCAGAATATACCGCTCGTTTCTTAGGCAGAACTTATACTCTCCGTCGTCCCGTTCAAACTGTTAATTCTACCTGTGGTATCGGCAAAAAATATCGCGGTGTAGCTTACGGTGCTTAATCTTCAACTCGAAAACTCCCTTCAGTTAATGCCAGTCTTTCTATGAGGCTGGCAGTTTTTTTGTTAAATATTCTTCTTCTAAGCCACGCGATCGCCAGTTTACTTTTAATTGTAGTTTGGTTGGGGAAGTAAAGCGATCGTAATAATCATTAAGAGTTATTGTTTGTCTTCTGTTTCTGTTTTTTCTTCTTTTTGCTCCTGTTCTATTTTAGTTAATCCTAATTCTTCCAAAGGAAAAACATTGGTAATATACAAATAAAAGAAAGCAAAAGATAAAGTTAAAATAATTAGTCCAATTACAGATGAACTAATTTCCATTTCACCCGTGCCAATTTTTATTGTTGTTTCTTTTATTTCTTTATTTTCAGAGTTTTCATTACCTTGTTTAAAAGACTTGGTAAATTGAATATATGAAAAATATAAACCCGCAATTACTATAATTATTACAATAAATAGTATTATTATACTAGATGCAAATTGCCATTCAAAGCTTTTTTCATAAAATTTAATTTTCCAAATTTCATGATCGATTTGCTCAATTAATAAATTTCTTTGTCGCTCAATTAGTTCATTTTTTTTGTCAAACTCTTTTTCAACTTCTTCACTTATTTTTTCAAAATCTAAGTTCCAAGCTGATTTTCCACTTTCGCTATTTTCTTCTCTTGCTGACGCTAACAATTCTTTATTATTGTTATTTATTAAAACTATAATGCAAGATAATATAATTATTGATTTGCCAATAACATTTAAATTAATAATCAAAATTATTTATTATAGAGAAAATCTTTAGGTGAACTTGTTTTCTGTATGCTAGTTTTTTAACTTCACAATTTTTTGGTTCATTTGCCAAAAAATCTTCAAATTCTTCAGAATTTAATTCTCTTTTTATTGTGTCTAACATTTTCTGGCTTTGTATTTTTTGTTCACGAGTTATATGACAACGATTTTCTAAATCAGGATCTAAAGTTCTTAATTGACCTGGATCTGCTGGTAACATTCCTGGCGACATAATATTATAGATGCCTATTGATCGTGAAGGGGGGACAGAGTTTTGAGGAACGGCCTGGGTATTTGGATTTGGGTTAAGTACTGGTTTTTGTTCCTGAATTTGTATTTCACTATCATTTGTTGTGTTTTCTTGAGCTAATACAGAATTATTTAATATGCCGACAACTATGATAGAAAAAGTTATAGTTGTTATTTTTTTCATGTTTTTTAGAGCTTCTATAGATTTATATCTATAGACTCAAACCAATATACCTAAACTTTTGAGTCTTTTATAAAAAGAATCTATTATATAATTGCAATGGCGATCGCTTTATTTCTTAGCTCTCTTAGATTTACGGTAGTCCCAAGGCTTCTGATGACTACCATTCCAAACTCCTAACTTATCTTCTCTAGCAATCTTTTCTGCCCAGACTAGCTTCTCTGGCTCTTAATCCTAATTCGCAATAGGTAGAAGTGGCTAAATTTGGAGTTAAATTTAGTAAACCAATGTAAGCTGCTCTGAGAAATATTTAAGCCGTTTCTAGTTCTTCACAAGGAGCAAAATCTATCAGACAAGCAGGATACCATTTGGTGCGATTCTTCGACTCTCTAACCTCGACTAATTTTCCATTCGACTGAGTAACCCAACGTTCTATCTGCTGGAGCAGCACTTTAGTTTCATCGATGCTAGCTTGCTGTTTGGTTAATCCAGAAGCTATCAGAGCGGCAATATTTACAAGTTGAGGGTAATCGATAATTTCCCATTGGTCATCACTGCCAATCAAATAACCGAGCCAAGATTCCCAATCACAACTATATTTCAGCTTATTAATATAGAGCAGATGCAATAATTCTAAAGCTGTTTTTTGCTTACTCCGACTCAACGATTGCATCCAATAACCTCGCGATTGCTCCACATTTTGTTGCCGACTTTATTTTATCCTGATATCTTTGTAAGCGGTTATAGGTTTCTTCATCTAGTTTAACGGTATACTCGACCCCCATCCCTGGCTGATAATTAACTTCACGAAAGCTAGGCGCGAGCGAACGCTTAGTTTCTGAAAATAACTTCGGCTCGGAATCTTCCGTCTGAGTTATTTCTCTAACAGCTCGCTTCACGAGTCTGGCAGAAGGTACTTTATTGCCACCAGCTAACTCTACTGCTCTTTTCCAAGCTTGACGCTGTATTTCTGGAGGATATCCGCCAAGCTCTCGGCACTGAGATTCTTTGGTAGGTAATATAGTACTTTTATTCGTGTCAACAAATTGTTGACACCTGAGATTTTCCACAACTTCTGAGGCATTAATTAAATAGTACGCAGCAGCACGAGTAAAATCAAAACGGTCGCGTACATAATCTTTGAAGCTAGAATGTGTCTCGCGATACAATCTTTTATCGCGCAAGATTTTTAAAGCACTTCCCAAAACGAAGAAGGACTGCTCGACAGTCTGCTCCAGGCGATCGCGTTCGGCTCTTTCAGAAGCTGATAGGATTCTTTCTGGAGTGATATTGCGTATAACTCGCCACTCATCTCGGTCATTCGACTCGACTAAATCTCCTAAATCCTGTAGAAGCTTTCTGACTTGAGAAACTGAAGCTTCCAGCATCATAGCTAATTCTACAACGCCAACAAAACCGTCGAACTGCGATAGTTGAACGAATACTAGTTCGGATGATATCATTTTGATTACTTGAATAAGGAAATAACAGGTGTTGGCGCACCTGGAAAGGAGCGTGTTGCTAGAAATTTATTCTGGTGATTGACCAAGCCAGCACATTTCTGGCGATCGCTCCGTTTAGAGCTGAGTTAGTTAGAGTCATAAATCTAAGCAGCAACATTGGGAAACTCAACTAATTTAGAAGACTTATCCTTCTTGATTCTCCCGTCTTTAGTTTTCCGAGTGTAGGAATCAGCCACTTCAAGGACTTCAAGCCTTTCTTGTTTAGGTAGAGATTTTAACCAAGCATCCCAATCTTTATCGCTAACTAAATAATCACCTGGAAGCCAATTGTAGACTTCATAAATTCTGTCCATGATTTTTTTACTAGGGATACTTTCTGGATCGTTGCAAAGACGATAAGCCGTATTTTGACCTATGCTCATTTCTTTCCAAAAGGCGTAAGGTGTTATATCTCTTTCTCTCAGAAGTTTGGTCAATATATTTTTAACGGGCATTTTTATAGTCATATGCTGCATCCTCTATTGTGCTGTAATAATTATTTTTAGTATATCATCAATAAATTTATTATATATAAATATTATACTCCAAATTTGGAGTATAATGGAGATAACAAAAGACGATCTCCATCCCTGAGAAAGATTAGATCGCCTTTTGATTTACCCCAATCAAGGAGTTATTGATGACTTTAAATATATCACTGGAAACAGAACAACAGCAACGTATACAAAACGATTTGGTCGCAGTAGAGGCACAAATAGAACGAGAAACCGATATTCACTCAACAGGAGAATTCGATGGAGTAATCGGTTTAGAACCCAATCCCGATTTGTGGTCTAACTTGAGTTACCGCAACGGTTATCTGATTGGTTTAGCGAGGTTTTACGACGAGAAATACCAAGTTTCGATTAACGAACCGTTTTAAGAGCTTTTAGCTGTTAGCGTCTTGGTGAGCATTCCCTTGCGCCTGTCTTGGTCGGCGTTCCCTTGCGTCTTTCGCCGACGCGGGTTCCGACCGCTTTCGGCGACGCGGGGTCTCACCGCTATTAGCTCTTAGCTTTCTTTTCTTGAGCGGGGCTAATGGCTTTACTTCATCCAGTCAGTAAACACCCCCTCACTAGCTCATGAAAATCATAGAAACTCAGGGCAAACAGCTCGTCACTAAAAAAGCCGACTCGCTTCTGTTTAGAGACTTCAGAAGACCACTGCTTGAAATCATGACCGATTTAAGAAAACCGATTCAGCCCAGATTTCTCAAACACAAAACTATTAAAGGACGAAAGATATTTTTCGTCTCCTGGTACGATCTCAATCGGCTGATGGACTTCTATGCTCCTGGCTTTGAGTGGAATATCGAAACTAGCTTTGATGGCACAAAAGTATGCGTCATTGGCGCATTAACCATCAAGGCAAAGGAAGGTGATTTTACCCGCTCTGCTACTGGTAACGAAAACTCAGACTTAGATGCCTATGGAGACCCCTACTCCAATGCCGAAGCACAAGCATTTAGAAGGGCTTGTGGTAAATGGGGGCTTGGACTACATCTGTGGGGTTAAACACTACACAAGACGATACAAGATTGCCGACCTGTCTCTGTTATTCAATTACTTGGAAATTAATCATGACTCAATTTTACCAAATTACTCTCGAAAAAGCGATCTCCGATTACAAGTTAGGCAAACTAACCACCTTTGGCTTAGTGGACTACTACATCAGAATCAAGTTTGCCCCAGGCTGGAAAATAGCCATCGATCCCCGCCAAGCAATCAAAGAATTGGGGATTACGATTCACCAATTCCGCAGGGCGATCGCCAAAATTAGAGAAACAATTTCCATCACTCTCAAAACTACCACCCAGTTAGTAGGAGAAATGCCCGCCGATAAGTCTGTCACGGCAAACGTTAATCGAGACACGCCTCGCATCAACCAAGTCACGTCTGGCGTAAATGATGTCACGCCGAGCGCGAATTGCAATCCTCAAACTACTAATAAAACCAATACTTCTAGCGATCCACCAGATAATAGATCAAATATAGATCATATTTCTCTCTCCGAGCTTGACCAAAATTCTGGACAAAAAGAGCTAAAAGCTAATAGCGTCGAGACCCCGCGCCGTCGAAAGCGGTCGGAACCCGCGTCGGCGAAAGACGCAAGGGAACGCCGACCAAGACAGGCGCAAGGGAACGCTCGACAAGACAGCCAAAAGCTAATAGTTTTACCCCAAGAAGAGAGAGAGAAATTTTTAGAATTTGCTTTTCAGAAAGTAGATGAATTACCAAAACGCCCAACTCTGCCGAAGAAATGGATTGCTGCTAATTTAGATGATTTGTATTCAGAGTGGAAAAAAAGTTCCGCGCCTGTAGTACAAAAAGCTTCAAAAGACAAACAATTCGCCGAATGGTACGAATTGATGAGTAAACTAGGTCATGTGACGGGGCAAAGAGTAGAAAATGGCGTACAACTCGTTCGGATGATAGGAGGCGGTTGGATTGAGTACGAGCGCAAAGCTAAATCTTGGACACTCGAATACTTGAGAAAATGCGTGGCTGGCAGATGAACGATTACCCCGAATTAGAACCAATTCCTCTACGGGAGGAGGCACAGCCAGGATATCAAGGAGTAGCTTGGAAACCAACTTGGAACTGTTTCTGTTGCCACGATACGGGTTTTGTACGGTACTTGCTGGTGAAAAAAGTCATACCCAACTATGTTTCAGGCAGACACAAGCCCGTGGAATGTAACGCTACCAACTGTAACATCCGTTTGGGCGATGCCCTCTATGAAACCAATACTTTCGTTCATCGGAGTTCAGCCGATTTATGCGATCGCCTGAACTCCGATGAACGAAAGATGTGGGACGAGTGGAGCAAGGAACAACACGAGAAAAGAAAGCAGCGACTGAGGTTAATCGACTCGAATATTACACGTAATCTCAGGCTCAGAAGCAGGACTAACGACGAACAGTTGGATGTTGAACGCAGACATCAGGATATTAGGAATGACTATTGAGAATAAAACTGAAATAAAAATAGGGATAATAGAAATTACTAGGGGATAAAAAAATGACACCAGAACAAATCGAGGCAATTTTAGAATCTAATGCTAAAGCGATCGCAGCCAACAGCGATACAGTAGCAGAAGTGAGAAGACAAACACAGACGCAGATTGATGAAATGAGGCGACAAACACAGATACAAGTCGCCGAAGCACAGAGACAAATTAACGCAGTTTATCAATTAAGTGCTGAACTAGTCAGAGACAGAGCTACGATGTTACAAATCCTTCAAGGATTAAATGAAGACCGCATTAGAACTGCTGAAAATCTAGCGTCGATTGCTGAAAACGTGGCTCGTATAGCTAACTCCCTAGAACGGCGCGAAGAATAGCCAAGCGATCGCTTCTATTGTGGAATCAGAAAATATATCCCCTCAAAAAGAGACAAGACGCTAAAAGTTCTGGCTATATAACGATCGCTGGTGCGACGTAGTGAAATTTTTTTTCGCCTAACTGAAGTCGTGAAAGCTTAAATTATGAAGCTTCAAAAAGGAAAAAAATCGCGCCCGCGATCGCCCTCACCGATAGCTTATATCTGAGCTTATCGAGAAATTAAACTATTTAAGCTAAGTTATCTCTTGCCATCACCGAAGCTGGTACTGCGCGATCTCCTGTAGACACTAGAGCGATCGCTATTTTTGGGCATAACGGGACTTAAACAAGTCTAAAAGTCAAAATAAGGTAAAATGCTTATGATAGTTGGTTTTTACGTCATTCTTACCAGGGCTCGCCACCATGAAAGAAACTACTCCCGCAGCTATGCCTCCCTGCTTCGATAGATGGTGTAAAAAGTTTGATGATTTGCTCTTGACTAAAGCTCAAAAAAGAGAGTTCAGACATTATTTAGGGGGATTATTAGGGGAAAGTGAGAGAAAAAACATCTATCAGATGGCTAGAGATGCAGTAGGAGTAAGTTACCACCAATTACACCATTTCTTAACGGAAGCAACAAGGGGAGGCAAAGAAGATCAATGAGCGTCGCTTAGAAGTAATGAACAAATGTAACCAAACAAGAATAAGTAGAGGATTTAGTCTAATTGTTGATGATTCGGGACATAGAAAAAGCGCACCGCCCCGTCTGAGGTTTCCTCAGACATAGGGACGGAGCAAGAAGTGGTAACTTTACCGCAGGAGTAGGTCGCCAGTATATAGGAGAAATTGGCAAAACCGATAATGGCAATGTAGTAGTAACAACTCATCTATATGATGGAAAAAAAGCCTACCTTTAGACATAGAATTGTATCAGCATGCTGATTCATTACCAGAGGGTAAGAAAGACCCTTCATTTAAGAAAAAACCAGAGTTAGCACTAGCATTAATTGATAAAAGTTTGAAGAAAGGATATCGAAGCCCGAATAGTCTTAATAGATTCATCTTACGGTAACAACAAAACTTTTTTGCTGTCACTAGAAAAAAAGAAATTAAAATATATCGGGGGTATAGCTAAAAATCGCAACATTTTAGTCAAAAGTAAGTCAAAAAATTTAGAAAAAATCAGAATAGATGAATATGCCCAATGGTTATCCTCAGAGGAATTTAAGGAGATTAAAATACCAGGTGAAAAACCCAGAACCGTGTGGGTAGCAATTATTGAAGCAGAAATATCTCAACTAGAAGGTCAAAGAAAAATAGCTATCGTCATGAGCTTAAAGCGCGGAATTTATTTCCGCGCACGCTCATATATGAACGCACGCCACTTTGAAGAAGCTGAGGATATTGATTACTTAATAACGAATATTGAGGGAGAAATAGTAACAGAGCAATGGATAGTTGAAACTTATTCCCAAAGAAACTGGGTAGAAGTTTTCAACCCGTGAAGCTAAGGGGTGGTTAGGTTTAAAAGAATATCAAGTTAGAGAAAAAAAGAGTAAAGATAAGGCATTTTATTTTAGTTTTTTGTGCTTATACTTTTATGAGGACACGGATTCTGAGGAAACCTCAGAATCGTGAGCTGTCCGTCCTTTGGCACAAACTTACTGGTGGTTTAAGAAGGCGTTGGGCTAATAAACCTTTGAATACATTTCAGTCACGCATTAGAAGCCTTTCGTACAGCAATATCTTACCGTTTTGTCCAATGGCTCAACCAAAATAGGGAAGTATTCATAGCTTATAAAGCCAGTTTCGGGCTAGTTTGGGCTTAATTTTTGTTTAAGTCCCGATAATTGGTAATTCTTGGTTTTGTAGTATAAACGAATAAAATATATTACAAAATTATTTTGCGCGTCGAGGGCAAAAAGGGCAAAAAGAGCAATAGGGCTATGTAGTCCTGGGGGCGACACAGACAACACGGACACCGAAAGGGTCGCCGCGGTCGCCGCGGGTAAGGACGTCGCGATACGCTGAACGGCAGTAATTAGGATTGAGGCCCCATGAACCACCTCGTATTACTTTTTTGCTACTAATCCCTGAAACCCAAGCAGTTCCATCATTTGGTGCATCTTCATAGTTATCATGCCAATCATCTTCACACCATTCCCAGACGTTCCCGTGCATATCACAGAGTCCAAAATTATTAGCCACTTTAAAATATCCTACTGGGGTTGTTTGTTCTCTATAGATACCCTTTAAACCTCGACCATAATTCCCTGGATAAACTTTGCCTTTGTATTCCCAATCAGTTCCTCTATAGTTGGCTAACTCAGTAGAAATAGTTTCGCCAAAATGAAATGGTTGGTTGTATTTCTCGTTCCATTCTGCTTTTGTCAATTCCCCACTGATAACTGACCTACAAGCGTATTCCCATTCTGCTTCACTTGGTAAGCGATATTCTCTCTTAGTTTTATTGCTCAACCTGGCACAAAATTCTTTGGCATCTTCCCAAGATACTTGCTCTACTGGTCTTTGCCACCTATCTATTTCTTCGTAGTCATCTTTAAAATAAGATGGATCGGTTTCTAATTTTCTCTCTACTTGCTCCCAGCCTGCTACTATTCGCCATTGTTGTTGAGTAATGGGATAACGTCCCATAAAGAAAGTCGGTACATTTACCTGGTGTTGCGGTTTTTCAGCTCTAAACCATTCCTCATCATAAGTTTTACAGAGTCTTTCTATTTCTGCATCTTCCGTCCCCATCCAGAAACTACCACCAGGGATGAGAATCATATCCAGTCCTACACCCTCTCCTAATTCCTCAGTGAAATACTGGGCTGTTGCTTGCTTTCGGCGAATAACTAGTTTTTTGGACATTATGGTGGAATCGGTTAACGTTTCAGCTCTGCTTACTAAGCTACCCGATTCCAGGGTATTTTTGGATGCGATGAGCATCACTGGAACAGGTCTGGACTCTTTCCTAGCACGCCCGACAGATTCCCATCTGCCAGCTCTGGCACAGAAGAGTGCTGGGGGCGACACAGACAACACGGACACCGATATTGTTGTTGCGGTTGTCGCGGGTATTGTTGTTGCGATACGCTGAACGGCAGTTATTAGGATTGTTGCCCCATGAACCACCGCTTTTTATTGCCTGCCCCACTCTTATAGTAAATAGTTATCGGTCAACAGCGATCGATACTTAATTATTTTTTATTGTTAAATGCAAAAAGAAGACCCTCAGTTTTACTGATGGGATGATTCGGGCGGTCAACATTCGGAGGTTTCCTCCGAATTACGCCCTCAGAATTTTTACCAACGAACCAACCTATTTTAGCTTCTTCAAATAAACTTTACACGCAAAGTATCGTTGTGTAAGCTAAAATAGCACTATGCTAACAATGACTTACGAATACAAGTTACACCCAGCTACCGAACAGATTGCCATCATCGAGCAAACGTTAGATGTATGTCGCTCTGTTTGGAACTTTGCGCTTAGACAAAGGAAAGATTGGTGTGCCTCTCGTAAGTCACCTATTAATGCTTGTTCGATTCATTCTGAATACATCATTACGGCAAGCGAACCATTTCCGAATTACCATAGGCAAGCTAAACAACTAACAGAAGCTAAAAAAGTCTATCCTCAGCTAAAAACAGTTCATTCTCAAGTTTTACAACAAACACTAAGAACATTAGATAGAGCTTGGGATGATATGAAGGCTAGAGGCTTTGGGTTTCCTCGTTTTAAAAACAAGTATAGGATGCGCTCGTTTGTCTTTCCTCAGTTAGGAAAAGACCCAATTAAAGATGATGCTATTAAGTTGCCAAAACTGGGATGGGTTAAATGGCGACAGTCTAGACTCCCATTCCGCAGCACAAAATGTAGTAAGGATAGAATATAGAAAAGGTTAGGGGATTTCTGAGTAAAGAAATGAGAATAATCCTGGCAGTTCGCGAAACTCTATCGCGAACTTGTGACCATGTTT
>JASJDR010000162.1 GCA_030065615.1 Xenococcus sp. MO_188.B8
GAGAAAGCAAAGATTAAAGCAGGGATAACTAGCTTACCTCTAGTTTGTAGTTTTTCAGCGATCGCAACAAAGCTTTTATTAAAGAATTTACCGAAACAGATTGAACCTAACAAGAAAGCTGTGGCACTAATAATCAAATAAACTAAATTGAGAATATCCACATCTCCAGTTTTTGCCAAAGAAGCAACTACAGCTAAAACTATGATGCCGAGAACGTCATCAATAACCGCTGCGCCAACAATAATTTGACCTTCTGTAGATTTAAGTTGTCCTAACTCCGAAAGCACCTTGGAGGTAATCCCAATACTAGTAGCTGTCAGCGCCGCACCAGCAAACACGGCGGGAATAGTAGGCATGCCAAAGATTAAAATCAGTCCGACTGTCCCAGCGACAAAGGGAGCGACAACTCCCACTACCGCAACAATAGCGGCTCTAGAACCAACTTTTTGTAATTCTCGTAAATCCGACTCTAGACCGATTTCAAATAAGAGGATAATTACTCCTATTTCTGCTAGAACCGAGATGACCTCACTCTGAGCCGTAAAAACTTCCCCGATGCTTTCAGGATTTAAACCAGCAATCCGTTGCAAGATAGTCATCACAACTGAATCGCTAGCAGTTGCTCCTGCTTCGGGAAAGACCAATATATGTAGTGCGGAAACTCCAACTACCACCCCAGCAACTAATTCACCTAATACAGGGGGCAAATCAACTAATTTAGAGAGTTCTCCCCCTAACTTGCTCGCCAGATAAATAAAGACAAGACTTAATAACACTCCTGCTAAAACCATCGGCGTAGTTTCCGAATTAGGTTCAGTTGCCAGCAATGGCGGGCCAAATACAATATCAGGAGTTAATCCACTATGGAATATGGATGCTAAATTTATCATTGTTATTGTTTACTCGGTTAAAGGATGATTAAAATTTGAGTTTTGAATTTGTTCTTGGTAGTTGGTCATTCGTAATAGAGAAAAAAGTACGAATGACCAATCAGCAACGACCAATTAGTCACAAAAGCTATAATTAAGCAATTGCTTGGGGATTAATTGTGTCGCTACCAAAATCAACAACATGTTCGTCAACATAATTGACTGCTTGTCTAAGCGCTATTGTGCGATCGCTGATAATATTAGTACTGGGTACTATTTCCATTACGCCCAATTTTCTCAGGCGTTTTTCCGCTTGCCCGCTAACTCCAACAAGGAATACTTGACGATCTTTTTCTACAGCTTCTTCAATAGCATTTTCCAGAGCTAAAGAAGAAGTTACACCCAAAATAGGTACTTCTGATAAATCTAAAACTAATGCTTGATAATCATTAATTAGATTATGTTCACGGGAGATTGCTTTAGCTACCCCGAAAATCATTGGACCGCTTAGATAGAACAGAAGTACGCGACCATTAGCTCTTTCTAATAACTCTTTCTCTTCTTGGTTGAGATCGATTTCCTCGTCATCATAGGTAACAGCTTTAACTTTATCGGCGCGATGATTAGAAAGACGTTCAATAGTGAGAATATTGGCCACAAATACACCAACTCCAACAGCTACAACTAGATCAACAAATACCGTCAGAGCAATGACCCCATACATAATAAATGCGGCTTTGGGAGAAATCTTGTGAGCGCGCTTAAGAAAACCCCAGTCAACAATATTTATTCCCACTTTAAAAGCAATACCAGCTAAAACTGCTGTGGGTATTCCTGTGAGATACTGACTCAATCCGAGAACTACTACTAACAAAACCAAAGCCCGAGTTAAACCAGAAAGAGCCGTTCTTCCCCCAGCTTGGATATTAACTACTGTTCCCATGGTTGCTCCAGCACCAGGCATACCACCAAATAAACCAGAAACTAAATTCCCGATCCCTTGGCCGATTAATTCTTTGTTGGAGTTATGCTCAGTACGAGTTAAACTATCTGCTACGAGAGATGTTAGCAAAGCATCGATACAGCCCAACATTCCTAATACCAAGCCATCAACTAACATTGTCTGAAGTTGAGCGGCACTAAAAGTAGGAACTTGTAAACTTGGTAAACCAACTGAAATTTCCCCAATAGTACGGATTTGGGCATTACTAAATAAAAATGTAGCAATTAAAGTTCCGACAATTAAAGCCAATAGCTGAGGTGGGAAATTTTTCTTAATTTTGCTAGGACAAAGAAAAAGAATCGCAACAGTTAAGCCAGCTAAGAAAGTTTCTAAAGGATTGGTATTCGCTATCAGTTGGGGCAAATTTTGTACAGTACCGAGTACCCCACCTTGAGGACTTGCTTGACCTAAAAATGGTGCAGTCTGCAAAATAATCAGAATCACCCCAATCCCAGACATAAAGCCAGATACAACTGTATAAGGCATTAGGGTAACGTATCTACCCAGCTTTAAAGCTCCAAAAATAATTTGAAAAACTCCGGCTAACATCACAACGGTAAATGCCATAGCTATCCCATTTTCAGGATTAGCCGCCGTGAGACTGGCAATAACTGCTGTCATCACAACAGTCATGGGGCCTGTAGGCTCAGAAATTAGGGTTGGAGTCCCGCCGAACAATGCGGCAAAAAAGCCAATTAAAATTGCGCCCCATAATCCCGCAGCAGCCCCTGCACCTGAAGCCACACCGAAAGTTAAAGCCATTGGCAGAGCTATAACTGCCGCCGTTATGCCACCGAAGATATCTCCATTGATATTCCTAAAGTGAATCTTGTTAGTAATCGACATTGTAACAATCTAGAAGGTTGTTTGAGTGTTGTTGTCCTAAGTGTATTGGTTTTCGGAGAAATAATGTTAATAAAAACTAAAATTGATTTTCTAAAATCTATTGTTAATCAGTTTATGATTGATTTAAGTCAATAATTAAATTCTACAGCAATCATGCCAAAAAGCAATGCCTACTGCCAAAAGTTTTTTTATCCCACTGCTAAAGAGATCTTATGAATCGGGAGCAGACTGATGCTATCAAGGAAATGAACTATTTCCCCCCATTGATGTCATGAATCATTTTTACATCTGAGCGAGTTCAATTGCCCGCTCTTAAGGAATAGTTTGGGTTTTAGGTATTAAGTTTGAGGTGTTAGGGGAGACAAAAAGGACAAGGAAGTTACCTTTTACCTAATCCTTACTTCTGGTAATATTCAATGATGAGATTAATGCGATCGCAGTTTCCTTGATTAATACCCCCATGTAAGGCTTTATTGTTTACCTCATAGGCATAACCTGTTTTAAAATTATAGCGTTTACGGTTGATCCAAAATTCCACATCGGGATTAGTTTGAATAGGAATATGAATTTTATGGGTATTAATCGAGGAATCATATTGATCGATATGGAGGGAAATTTTTCCCCCAACAGGCAACTTGGCTAGCATGACACGAGAAAAATCTCCATCAGCATAACCATAGGGTTTTACTGTGGCATCCAGCACTGGTTGGAGCCGATCTTTCCATTCTTCCCAAATGGGTAAATCGTATCCCGAAAGATGATCGTCATAGTTATGGATAAATTTAAAGACGATATGTTCGGTGACTCCTAAAGATTCAAATCTATTGGGTTTACCATAGTCTTGGCTTTTCCATAATTCTTCAGGAATATCGATAATATCTTGCTGAATTCCTGAAATATCTACTGCGCCTAATTCGCGCATAGTTTTGGTTTTTTTGGGGTTAGCCAGAGCGGTTTGGTCTTGGGGAATAACGCTATTAGTCATGGGATCTCTCAACTAAATTCATAATAGGTTGTACTTCAGGCAAGATTTGGTTAATTTCCTGAACATTTTTGCGCCATTTATCGGGAGATGGTGCCGATACGCTCATGTGAGAGACTGGTAAAGAACGAGAGACCATCTGATCGATCTGTTCATCCCAATCAAGTTGCGCAAATTTACTAATGCGACTGACAATCTTTTTGGGATCTGCCACTAAATCGCTATAACGAACGAAACACCAATCCGTTACGGGAATTTTTTTAAGATCAGTTATTATATAGCTATTAGCGCTTTTCCACTGATGAGTCGCAATCTTGGCTATGGAATAATCCTCTAAGTTAGACCAACCAGGAGCGAGCAGGAAACTCCACTCTTGAAATGGCCAACCCGGGACCTGTCGGTAAGCCACAAAACGACGCGATCGCCATCCTTCAATAATACTACTGATATTTTGCTTGGGATCGCGGTAGAGATAAATAAACCTTGCTTCGGGGAAAACTGCTTTCAAGAAGGGAATGCGCAAGGAGTTTTTCGGGGTTTTTTCGAGAAATCTTATGCTTTGAGGGCGTTGCGGAGCAGGAATATCTAAAAAGAGCTGTGACTGGCGATTTTGCAGTTGTTCGGTGAATCGCTCCTTAAGGGTTAGAGCAATCTCAGAAGTGGCATCGGCTGCGGTTAAGCAGTTAGAAATATAATTGCGCGCCGCTGGATGGAGTTCGGGAATACCTTCAATGGTTTCATGACTTTCTTTGGCCGTAGTCCATAATTGAGGAAACCGCGATAAAGTTTCAAACAGCAAAGTACTACCGGCACGTGGAGCCGAAACAATAAATAGGGGTTGCTCAAAATGGGGCGGTTGAAAGTCTTCCCGCAGGAGCCGAAATTCTAGTAACCGCTGCACGATCTTGACTAGTTTCTCTTCAGCAATTTCGTCTATTAAGCGTTCACGAATTTCTTTTAAGGTGATCGGGGATTGAAATAATTCCAACACTTGAACCTTTTGGTTAGACAAACGCTTAAAGTTTGCTTGCTGTTGGTAATGTTCCACCACTCGATAACGAGCTGACCACCGCAGAGTTGGTTTAATAGCTAACTTTTTCCTGACCCAAGATAATCGAGGTACTTGTTTGGCAATTGCCCTCTGGGAGGTCGATAACATGGAGTTGATTACCATGAGCGCTAAAGAACCACTACTTCCTGCGGGTAACCATTTATGGACATCGCTGACAATCTGTTGCTGGAATTCTAAGATCAGATCTTGATAAGCTAATTCCCCCAAGCGATCATGGTGAAACTTAACAAATACTTGTTTCCATTTCCGACGAAACTGTTCGATTTTCTCTACTAGTTTGGTAACTTGACTTGGCGGCATTCCCAAATCTTCCGCATCAAAGAGAATCTCTGCGGTAAGATCGCCAATTTCCTTGGGCGTTAAAACCTCAAAACAATAGGTTTCTAGAGGAATTTCACTAGAATTACTCGGATTATAGGCAATCTGCCTAGCTTCTAATTCTGGATTATTCTCAGAACTTTCCAGTATTCCTTTCAAAGCCAAAGAACCTTTAGTTTCAATGACTAAATGAATACAATCTTGGTCTCCTGTATTAGCAATTCCGTGGTATCGAGAATGATTGAGAGTCCAAGCTTCTCCTGCTTCTATATCGATCTTTTGAGTGCGATCATTATAGGAAAACTGAACCCCTAGATTCGTCACAATGGGGACATAAATGCATCTGTGCCGAAACCAATGATAGTTATAGTCCCCTAAAGGTAGAACTTTACTGCATTTCGGAATCCGCAAGAGATAACTGCGAGAAACAGGAGCCTCAAAAGCTTTAATTACCTGTTGAATATAAGGACAAAGCTCTAGAAAAGCCGTTCCCTGCATCGCTCCAGAAATGGCAAAATCATCATTGATCGTTCCCCCCAGAGATACCAGCACAATAGACTGAGTCCCCTCAATCTTAGTCTTATGGATCTGCCAATCCATTTCCTTAAACTGGGATATTTCTCGGTGTAATCGTTCCGCATCAAAGCGCAATGGCACTTGATAAAACTCTTGATTTAATTTCATCTGCCCTGTGAGGTTACACATTGAATAAAGGATTAGGTTTTAGGGTTAATTGGATCTTCTCAGCAGCTTGATTCTATAAACGCAAGTTTTATAACAGCTCAGGTAATAGGTAAGAAATCACTTTTAACTTCCCCTCCTGCTCCCCTCCGAGGAGGGGGTTGGGGGCGGAGTACCGCTGACTTGTCCCTTATGCAAATGCTTTGAGAGCATCAGCTACGGTTTTTCCCACATAATCTCCATAAAGAATCCCTTTATTACTTAATTCCAAGGTATCTGGGAATAAATTGATCAAACCTTCTGCTTCTAATTCCCTGATGATAGGAGCGCAGATTTTTTCGAGTCTTAAACCATGACGCTGCTTAAATCCCTTGAGATCGAAGCGCAATAACTTGATCCCCATTAAGACTTCCCGCACCATGCGATCAAAACTAGTGAAGTGATAACCTCTTTGTAGTGGGAGCTCTCCAGCCTCTACCATTTCGCCATATTGATGCAATTTACTAGCATTTTGCAAAATCGAATCTCCCAAAGTACCAAAAGCGGATGCGCCAAAACCATAGAAGTCCATACCACGCCAAATACTACTGATATATTTACTTTCGTCACAACCGTCTTTAGTGTAAGTAAAAAAACTCCAGGGTAAATAATTGACCTCTGCAAAACGGTCCATCGCATATTGCATAAATCGCATTTCCTGTTCTTCATCAGGAAGATTGATTTTTTCTTGGCGAACTCCTTTTTGAAAGACATCGGTATTAGCGAAAGCTTCCATTTTATAAACAGTAATACTTTCTACTCCTGTGCCAATAGCTTGTTTAACACTACTGGCCCAAGTCTCGTCAGTTTCTCCCGCTAAACCACTAAGTAAGTCGATATTAATTGTCCACTGACCTTTACCTGCTTTTTGTGCAATATCGATCGCGCGATAAGCTTTCTGGGCATTATGTCCCCGTCCACTTAACTTAATGATTTCATCCTCAAAAGACTGAACTCCCATACTCAAACGAGTTACTCCCAAATTTGCTAGAGTGTCCATTTTAGATTGGGAAACAGTTAAAGGTTCGGCTTCTAAGGAAAATTGCACTTTATCATCAAAATGCCTCAAGTTTTTTCTTAAAGCAGTTACCAATTTCTCAAACTGATGTTCTACCAACAGAGAAGGCGTGCCGCCCCCAAAATAGACGGCATGAATTGGTCGATTACTTAAATTGAAGCGTTCAGTAGCCATTTCAATCTCTTTACAAAGAGTATCAATATAGTTATCTACCTCTGGTCTATATTCTTTGAGATCGACAGTTTTGTAGTAACAAAAAGAACATCTTTGAGTACAAAAAGGAATATGCACATAGATGCACATTGGTTTATCAGCCAGATTTTCTACGAGAAAAGATTTATTCCATTTACGAAAAGAAGGATAATTGGTAATTAGTGGCAATCTTGTAGGTTCTAGCTGGGTACTTTTGGCAATGGCAATCATATTTTTTTCCAAGAATACTTTTGTAATGGATATCTAAAAGTAGAATAAATTGTTTATGATTGGGCAGGATAAAATATACAGTTATCTATGATTATAGCCCTTCTCAAAATGGTGAGATACAGTAACAGAAATGAGCAAACCAATTACGAATGTTTTTTAAAGATACTTGAGAATAAGGAGATAAATAGATTAATTTAGCTCCAAAAGCGGCAATCGTCTTTTCAACCATCGCCTTTTCAATCTCTTTTCCTTTATGAATAATATAGCTATCCCAAACTTAGGATACTCAATTTATATTTTTATGAAGCTAATGATAATGTAAAGAGTAATTCTCGATATCATTCAAAATAAGAATATAAGAATAATAGACTGAAAAATCCTCAGTACTATAAATTATATTAAGTTTTAAAAACACAAGCCGAAATTATTCATGGCAAGAGTCAAATTATGACAAGAGGAAAAGAATTTGTATCTAATCTCGTGAATCAGATTGGGGATAATCTAACCTGGTACCGATTGCCAAAAATTTTAGGATTAGTTGCCTTAATTAAGTTAAGAGATGATCTGCGTGAAAAGAATCTTTTTGACACGGAAAGTCCTCCCCTGGAAAAGAATCCCGACCCCGAGCAAGTTCCCCCCGAAAAGGTTAATAGTCGTACCTTTGATGGGACGTACAATGATCTGGAATATCCTCAAATGGGAGCAGCTGGAGCAAAGCTAGGCAGAAATTTCCCTCTAGATCGGGTGCATCCTGACTTGAATAACTTGATGAATCCTAATCCCCGGGTAATTAGTCAAAAATTGCTAGGGCGCCAACAGTTTCAGCCCGTTAAGTTTATGAATCTCTGGGCTGCCTCTTGGATTCAGTTTCAAGTCCATGATTGGTTTGCCCATAAACCGGGAAAGATTGAGGACAGTCACGAAATACCCTTAGAAACTTCAGATCCTTGGCCATCCCCGCCAATGCTGGTTCCGCGTACGCCACCAGAACCCTCACAAGAAGGTAAACCGCCCACCTATGCCAATCTTAATACTCACTGGTGGGATGGTTCTCAAGTTTATGGCAGTGACGAACAAACGGCAAGGAAGTTGCGGACAGGGACAGATGGCAAGATGAAGCTTGGAAAAGAGGCACTTTTACCCCTCGATGTGGAAGGAGTCGAACTTGTTGGATTTGCCGATAATTGGTGGATTGGGCTGAGTATGCTTCATATATTGTTTGTAATGGAACATAATGCCATTTGCGATCGCCTCAAGCAATCCTATTCAGATTGGAGTGATGAGAAACTGTTCCATCAAGCAAGGCTAATTAATGCCGCCCTAATGGCTAAGATCCATACGGTCGAATGGACCCCTGCAATCCTGCCTCATCCTACAACAGCGGCTGCACTAAGGATTAACTGGTCTGGTATTGCTGGTGAAGATTTACAAGAACTCTTCAACTTTTTAGACGAAAGCGAAATTTTGGGTGGCATAGTTGGTTCGGATAAAAACCATGATGGTGTTCCCTACTCGCTGACGGAAGAATTCACGGCTGTCTATCGGATGCATCCATTGATGCCAGATGATTTCCCGATCTATTCTTTGAATACTGGAGAATCTATTGGCAATCATAACCTATTGGAAGTCAGCCGCGATAATACCAGAGAGATCATGGAAAAGTATGAATTACAGGATTTGTTTTATAGCTTTGGGGTTACCCATCCAGGGGCGTTGAGGTTGCATAATTACCCAAAACATTTGCAGTTAGTGACTAGAGGTGATGGGACAACAATTGATCTAGCGGCTGTAGATGTACTCCGTGATCGCGAACGGGGTGTACCTCGTTACAATGACTTCCGTGAGCTGTTACGCATGGAGCGGATTAAAACCTTTGAGGAACTAACAGACAACCCAGAATGGGTCAAAGAACTCAAAGAAGTGTATAACAATGATATCGACCAGGTTGACTTGATGGTGGGTCTGTTTGCTGAACCTTTAATTGAAGGATTTGGGTTTGCGGAGACTGCATTTAGAATCTTTATTCTGATGGCTTCCCGTCGCCTGAAAAGCGATCGATTCTTTACCACTAGTTTTAATGAAGAAGTTTATACCAAGGTTGGCTTGGAATGGATTAAAGACAATTCCATGATTTCAGTTTTATTGCGCCATTTCCCCATGCTGGAACCTTCACTCCGTGGTCTAGATCATGCCTTTCAACCCTGGAATCAGACATCTGAGTAGGGTATAGGTTATAAAGTACGCTTGATGTAAATTGAGTGCTGAAACCCTTGCAATTCCCTTGAAAACTCCAAAATCACTTTTTTGGATAAATCTCAAAACCCTTATGAGACAAGGAGTAAAGTATTTCAGATTAATAATCTTGACAACATCCGCGATTGGGTCACCATTAATCAAGATGTGTCATGAAAAATTCCGAAAAAATTAATTCATTTGGAGTTAATGCCCAAGATTTAGCTTCTTTGCCCAGAGATTACGCCACCTGGTCTGCACAACAAAAACAAGATTTTCTTTGGAATAATCGAATTGTCCCATCTATATATGATCAGCTGCCTCCTCTAACCAAGGTAGATATCTTGGGTTTGATTTTCACGAGACTGAAAATATTGAAACCACATCTAAATTTGTCACTTCTGACTATTGCGATCGCAGGCTGTTCTTTCGACATCAGCGCTTTTTGAACCAGTAACTTTGCCCTATTTCTTCTCAACTGCACAGCAACAAATCGACAAAATGACAACCCAGCAATCACTAGAAACTCAGACCCCAGCAGAATTTACCAATTGGGGCAAAACCATCATCTCCCATCCCAAAATTGTCGTGAAACCGACCACGGTAGAGGAGCTGATTGCCATCATGAAAGATCCTGAGACCTATCCCGCCCCCGTGCGCGCGATCGGCTCGAACCATTCCACAACTCAGTGTGCAGTAGCTGATGGTGGCACAGTAGTTGATATGACTGCCTTCAACAAAATTATTGAGATTGGCACAGATACGGTGATAGCCCAGGCTGGCGCGCTCTACATCGATGTAGCTCATGCGCTGCGGGAAAAAGGACTTCAGTTTTTCGTTAACGTAGAGCTAGGAAATCTCTCCATCGGCAGTGCTGCCTGTGGCGGTACCAAAGATGCATCAATGCCGGGGGAGTTTGGTCAGGTCTGCTCCTATGCTATCTCCCTGAAGATGGTAACCCCCCAAGGAGAACTAATTGAGATCAATGAAGAGCAGCCAGAATTACTGCGTGTTGCCCGCTCCAGCTATGGCTTGTTTGGCATTGTTTATGAAGTGACATTTCGGGTACGACCTGCCCGCCCCATGGCTCTGCGGCACAAGGTATATAAGCTAGATGAATTTACCCAGGTCTTACCCAAGCTGATTAATCGACCGGACTCTGAGCAAGAATCAATGATGCTCTATCTGTTTCCCTTCCTGAATGAAATTGCCGTTGAGTTCCGCAAATACCAAGATGCAGGCAAAACTTCAGGTTCGAAGCTATGGGATCTACGTAACTGGACTTGGAAAACCCTGGCACCTGGCTTAGCATATATTCTCACCAATACCATCCCCCTCAAGGGTTTGCGTTATGGGCTGGTAGACTTTTTTAACCAGAAAGTCCAGGTGGTCATGGAGCGGATATTAAAAGCTCCCTCTGGAACTAGTGCCGCCGACCAGATTATTCGCTACCCTGACGAATCTAGCTGGACTAAGTACACCTTTAGTATTTGGGCATTCCCAGAGGAGCAATATCCAGAAATTGTGCGGGCTTACTTTGAGTTTTGCCACAATTACTATCAAGACCATAGCTATCGCTGCAATATGCTGAATGTAGCCTATCGCATTCTGCAAGATGACAGTTCTCTGTTTTCCTATTCCTCGGCGGGTAACGTGATGACCTTAGATCCAGTCTCTACTGGTGATCCAGGTTGGGCAGACTTTATCACAGCCTACAACGAGTTTTGTAGTAACCTGGGGGGTGTGCCACTCTTTAACCAAACTCGTGGCATTACCCCTGAGCAAGCCAGGAAAGCCTTTGGCGATCACCTCCAGGAATTTGAAAGCTACCGTAAAAAATATGACCCCACCAATCGACTCCTCAATCAGTACTTCTACGAGCGGTTAGGTGTAGAAACTAATGCTTTAGATGATTAGAGAATCTTTGCCCTCGAAGCTTTTACGTCTGAAATGATGCAAATTCTATTCCAAGATAATGAAGGAGGACTGGGATGAGTGATGTCCAGGCAGAATCACCAAGTAACAATGGATGGCTCAAAAAAATGCTATTGTTCGGAGTCATGATTCTAATTATTGGCGTGGTGATGCTCTTGCTTAACCTTTACGCTCCGAACCGACCCGTTGACTATGCCGATGATGTCCAACAATTTAAATATGGCTCCATCGGTACCGACATCGAAAATGGTATCCCGTTGCGGGTGCTGCGGGTCTTGCCCCAAATGTTTCCTGAATATCTACCAGAAGGTTCCCCAGTACAAGACTTTACTGCCTTTGGCATGATTTTAGAAGAGGGGCAGACAATGCCCATTGGTTTTGCTTCTTTGACCCCTGCCTTTGTTCGGGAGATGCATGAGGTGGGCAGTTGAAAGCTAATTTCAAAAAAGGTGATAATGTCATAGACATTGTTGGTTACATTTGATCAGATAAAAATACAGTCATTAGAACATTAAATCTCCAAGATCAACAAGTAAAGCTCTGTAAATTATTTGCCCCTAACTAGATAAATTTTTGTAAATTATATCTGGCAAATTACATTAAAATGAGATCAATAAATTAAGTTTTGCATTGGTAGAATTAGAACAGAGAAAATCAATAAATCACTGTTAAGTACTTAGGTAAAAAAGACAGATTACTAGGGATGCACACTGCCATCAGGCATAATTGTACCCTTTAAGTTAATTCCAGTGAGAACACTATGCTTAAGAATAGCTCTCCTCAAATCTGTCTTTTCTAAATAAACATCAATTAAACAAGAACCCACAAGATTAACTTCTCGTAAATCTGTTTTGTATAGCAGGGCGTACCTAAGATTAGCATTGTTAAGATTCACGCCACTAAGATTAGCTCTTGTTAGATTAGCAGCAGAAAGATCAACTTGACTCTCTTGATTCACTCCTGGTAAATTTGCCCCGGGTATGGTTCCAAAACTGGTGAAAGTTTCTCTTAACTGAGCTCCAGTCATGTTAGCAGACTTCAGATTAGCATTGCGTAAATCAGCCCCTTTCATCGTGGCTTGAGTTAAATCAGCTTTGCGAAGATTACTGTAACTTAAATCTGCTTTATTCAAATTCACCTGAGCCATATTAGCAGTATGTAAATTAGCTTCACTTAAATCAGCACGACTTAAGTTAGCACCACTGAGATCTACGCCTGTCAAATTAGCTTCCGTGAGATCGGCACCACTCAGATTAGCACCATTCAGATTAGCACCACTCAGATTAGCACCACTCAGATTGGCATCGGAAAGGTCGGCATTGGTCAGACAAGATTGATTGAGATTGGCACCACTCAAATCAACTCTAACCAAGGTAGCTCCATCAAGATTTACCCAGCTAAGATCTGCCTGAGACAAATCCGCAGCCTTGAGATTAGCTCCCATTAGTTTTGAACTAATCAACCTAGCATGAACTAGATCGGCACGAGATAGATTAGCTTTAGAAAGATTTGTCCCACTAAGATTTGCCCAGTCTAATTCAGTACGACTTAGATCTATTTCTTGGAGATCCGCTTGAAGAATTTCTGCTTGATGAAGATCCGCACGACTAAAATCCCGTTTTCCCGTTTTATAAAGCCATAGTAATTCTTCACCATTCATGGAATTTTTATCAGATAAGGGAACAGAGTTAGAGAAATATAATTTTAGAATTCCCGATCCTCATAACGAAAATCACATTATTCACCAAGAAAGAGTAATAAAAAAAATACCCATATTGGAATCTCGGCCCATGAAAGTAGGATTGCTAGAGACTTAATTAAAGTTAACTCTTATCTTTAAACTTTTATCTAATTGTCCTGTTGATTCAAAGACCAGTCATAATTTAAATAGGATATTTTATATTTTCCTTGTTCTAAATATTGACGATCTTGAGAATTTAGATATTGACTAATAAAATTTAATACTGCTGTTTCTTTTTTGCTACCAGTAAATTTATTTTCTATGCCATAACTAGCGATCCAGTCTTTACCATACCATTTAAAAATAGATGAAAGATAGACAATTTTACGATCGCGATCTATTTTAAAGCCTTGAGAACTAGTAATGAATTTTCTTACTTGATCGTCTAATTGTAAATCTAATTTTTCTGGCGTATAAGCTTTATTCCTTAAGATGGGACAACTCATTGCTGCACAAACTAATGCCATATGAATTCTCGGCTCATTAAAATCTTTTCTAATAGTGTCGTGTTCGATATTATCTAAAGTTTTTTTCTCCCTGCGATCGCGAATTGGCGTCTTTTCCAGACCCTAGGGATATCTATAATACTTTTTTTGAGAGGATTTTGGTCGATTATGGATTGTAGAGTAAAAGAGTTATAAGCATTGATCAAAAAGGCTAATTGTTCTCGCTCGCTCCAGTTATTATAAGTTTCGGTCTTTATAGTAGCCAAAGATTGATTAAATTGATCTAATTGTTGCCGATTTGCTTGTAATTGTTGATAATCAACTAAGCCGCGATCGCTCACATAGGTTTGTAATAGATTATTGTAAGTCTGATAATTGAAAGATGTATTGTTGAAAACAATCTCTTTGGTGTTAGTTGTGATAAATGATATCTAAAAACTTTAAAATGAATATTAGTTGAAGTACATATTAAAGCTGACTTAAAATTTACTGTGAGTATTTGGGCAAAATATTAGGGATTAGAAATTGAGGATTAAGGAAGAATTAAGAGGTATTGACTGATCTAATGATAAATGTTCAAACTTGCGCCTGCTTTAGGCGAGGAGACCTTGCCAAGTTTGCTCGTCAGACTCGCGCGTTCCTTCGGCGAGGGAACCTCTCGGTGCGCGTTCCCTTGCGGATTAAAAATTCCGCAGGAGACCTGACGGTAGTCGCTGCCCCTTCGGGTAGAGCTTCGCAAGCGCGGACACACCGCAGGGTCGCTCTTCAATATTTAAAGATAAGTAATAAGATTGTTTTTTTCGCTATTATAGTTGGCCTAAATATTAGTTTGATAAGTTGTAATTCTCTAATTTCATCGAATTTATTGACTAGTAAAGCAATAATTCCTATTAATGCGATCGCAGAAAAATCAAAGACCGAGACTATATATATTACTGGGAAAGTAACTAAAGTTGCACCATTATTAGGAAACAATGCCTACCAAGTTCACGATAGTACAGGTACTATTTGGGTGATTACTACAGCAAATTTACCATCTGTAGGACAAAATATATTAATCAAATGTCATATTAAATCCCAAAGTTTATCTTTAATATCTCAAGAGTTGGAAGAATTGTATTTAGTTGAATTAGAACAATTAGAAAATCCTTAAACTGTAAAAAAAATATAATTCAAACTGCTTCTCTAGTCGCGATCGCGTTTAAGGGATCTTGGAGGATAGTTTAATTGCCAATTCACCGCCTTTTTTTAAGGTAGTTTTCTGATTGTGATCGCTATTGGCGATCAGCGACCGCACCTAAGTTATTAGAGCGATCGCGAAGTTCTTTGATATTCAGATCAGTAGTGTTTATATTCTGTCTGGTTACCGTTGTATAATCAGAATTGATTTTAGTTTCTGAATTGATAATCTAATTTCTTGAAAACCATCAATACAATATATGATTAGCGCACCAGTAGAGACTCCACAGCTAGATTTAGAATTAGTTAACCAACAATTAGATAAAGCCGAAGCCAGTGAATTAGTCACCTGGAGTGCTAAGAATTTTCGTGATAACGTCGTAATGTCCACCAGCTTTGGTATTCAATCTGCGGTGATGCTGCACCTAGTAACCAGATTTATACCTAAGATTCCTATTATTTGGATTGATACTGGCTATTTACCCGCCCAAACCTATCAATTTGCTGAAGAATTAACCCAAAGGTTAGAATTAAACCTCAAAGTCTATCAATCACCGATCTCTCCAGCGCGGATGGAAGCCTTGCATGGAAAACTTTGGGAACAGGATGATGTGGAAGCTTTCAATCGTTACGACTATATCCGTAAAGTTGAGCCTATGCAGCGAGCTTTAGATGAACTTAATGCCAAAGCTTGGTTAGCAGGATTACGCAGTCAGCAAACCCAACATCGTCAAACATTAGGCAGAGTTGCTAAACAAGGAGATATTTACAAAATACATCCTATTTTGTACTGGAATTCCCGAGATATTTATCAATATTTAACAGCTCACGATTTACCTTACCATCCCTATTTTGATCTAGGTTATGTCAGTGTCGGTGATTGGCATTCCAGCCGTCCTTTAACTGCGGATGATACTGATGAGAGGGATACTCGCTTTCAGGGACTAAAACAGGAATGTGGTCTTCATTTACCTCAGACTCCAGAAGAGGAAGAAAGCCTTAACTCCAGTAGCTTGTAGCATTATTAATTACTAATTACTATGCGATCGCGTCCTTGAGCTTTAGCGGTGTAGAGCGCTTGATCCGCAGTTATAATTAAATCTTCTAAGGATTGATCTTGATGGGGAATTTGGGAGCTAATCCCGATGCTTATAGTGACAAACTGACCTGTTTGAGAAGATTTATGGCGCAGTTTTAAATCTTTAATTGACTGCCGAAGTTTTTTGGCAACTTCATGAGCACCTGAGAGATCAGTATTAGGCAGAATTACGGCAAACTCTTCACCGCCGTAGCGAGCGACTAAATCAGCGGGACGATTGATAATCTGAGCCATTGTTTGGGCAATTTGGCGTAAACAGTTATCTCCTTGAAGATGACCATAGGAATCATTGTAAAGTTTAAAATGATCAACATCGCAAATAATTAGAGAAAGAGGCTTTTGCTCTCGTTTTAATCTTCGCCATTCTCTAGATAAACAATTATCAAAATGACGCCGATTAGAAATGCCTGTTAAGCCATCGACATTGACTAAGAGTTCTAACTTTTGGTTGACTTCTTGTAGGGTCTTTTCAATATTTTTACGTTCTTGAATCTCTTTTTCTAGTTGCCGATTTTTGATTTCTAATTCTTGAGTACGTTCAGTAACCTTGTCTTCGAGAGTATCGGTATATTTTTCAATTTGCTCATAAAGTTTGGCATTTTCTAAGGCAATATCTGATAATTGTTGTTTGCTTTTTTCTATTTTAATTAAGGCACTAAACCCTCTCAAGCCAGCAATGATTTTAGTTGTTAATTTATTTAGAATTAATTCAGTTTTAGTTTTATAGTCATTAATATTGCACCTTAATATTATAGTGTCTTCTGGTACTCTTTCTGGCTGTCCAGTCTGCAAGATAATTCTAACCAATTTGTTTTGTAAAATATTTCTAATATATTCAACCACTTCTAATCCTGCATTATCATTTTCCATAATTTGACCGAGTAAAATTATGGCTATATCAGGATTTTTTTGAATTATTTGCTTAGCTTCTGTTCCAGAATAGGCACTGAAAAAGGTTAGTGATTTGTTTTCAAATTTAAGACCTTCTAAAGCTAGTTTAGTAATCTCATGAAATTCCCCATCGCTGTCTACTAACAAAATTTTCCAACTATCTTTTAGAGAATTATTTAAGATTGTTGTTTCGTGAGCAAAAATAACTTCATCATTATCTGCTATAAACTTTTGATTCCTACGCTCCATATCTTCTATATCCATGACCTCAAAATCCCCTTCTCAAGTCTGGTATCAAAACTATTAATATAATATTCGTATTTAAATCTACAATCATAATAACCAAGTATATCTTTATTTTTGTTAGCTTGAAGTAATTAAAATATAAACATATTACGAAATTAGAGGAAGCCTCACCATATCCAATCGAAGCTTTGAAGGTTGCCTCCGAAATTTCGGTCGTCCGTCTTGTAAGCTCCGTGAGCGACGCGAAGCGGTATCCTTTAGGGGATTCCTTGAGAAGCTTTATCATCACAGGTTGATTATCGCCCTGGCTAATTCCTCAATATAGAGATGTAAATTTAATCATTAACCAGTGCTAAATATTCGTATCTTAATCTAACAAGATGTTGTACAAATAAAGTAGATATCTTCCCACAACTATGTAACTGATAACTGATAACTGATAACTAATAACTGAAAGAAATGACCTCTGCTAAAACCACTGATCTAAACATCGATCTTTATGATGCCCAATATTATTTCAATCGAGAACTGAGTTGGTTAGAGTTTAATCGTCGCGTGCTCCACGAAGCTTTAGATGAAAGAACTCCTTTATTAGAGCGTCTTAAATTTATGGCAATTTTCAGCTCCAATCTGGATGAATTTTTTATGGTTAGAGTGGCAGGTTTAAAGCAGCAAGTAGAAGCTGGAGTTACTAAGTTATCAATTGATGGACTGACCCCTACAGAACAATTAACCGCTATAGGCGATCGTTTACGTCCGATGGTACAGGAACAACATCAACATTGTGAGCAGGTTTTACGGAAAAAGTTAATTAATAAAGGAATTCATATTCTGGATTATGTCGATCTCAATCAAGAACAACGTACCTATCTAAATCAATTTTTTGAGGAACATATTTTCCCAGTACTGACTCCTTTAGCCGTCGATCCTTCCCATCCTTTTCCCTATATTTCTAATCTCAGCCTTAATCTGGCAGTAGTCGTTAAAGATCCGGATTTAGATGAGGAATTATTCGCCAGAATCAAAATTCCTCGGGTCTTATCCCGTTTTATTCCTTTACCCAAAGAACTTGGTCAACGCCTCAGAGGAAAGGTTGTAGTTTGGACCGGAATTCCCATCGAACAGTTAATTACCCATAATTTAGAGTATCTCTTTCCTGGCATGAATATTCAAGAATGCTATGTCTTCAGAGTAACTCGTAATGCCGATCTCGAAGTAGAAGAAGATGAAGCAGATGATCTTTTACTGGCAATTGAAAAAGAATTACAAAAACGAAGAATCGGTGGTTCGGCGGTACGCTTAGAAATACAATCTTCTGTACCCGAACATATTCGTTCCACCATTATTGGCGAATTAGCTCTTGAAGCCAATGATGTTTATGACATTGATGGCTTATTGGGGTTAGGAAACTTAATGTCTTTTTTAGCATTACCGCTTCCCAAATTAAAAGATCAATCTTGGTCACCAATCATACCGCCAAAACTGCATCGCTTACAAAATATTGAAGATGGAGAAGATTTTTTTAGACTGATCCGTAATGGAGATTTATTAGTTCACCATCCTTACTATTCTTTTAGTGGTTCAGTACAACGTTTAATTACAGAAGCTGCAAGCGATCCAGATGTCTTGGCGATTAAGATGACGCTGTATCGCACCTCTGGAGATTCTCCAATTATCAAAGCTTTAATTGCCGCAGCCCAAAATCATAAGCAAGTTGCAGTGCTAGTAGAACTAAAAGCTCGTTTTGATGAAGAAAATAATATTATTTGGGCAAGGAAGCTAGAAAATGCCGGCGTTCATGTAGTTTATGGTTTGGTTGGCTTAAAAACCCATACCAAGATTACACTGATCGTCCGTCAAGAAGAAAACAAGATTCGTCGTTATGTTCATATTGGGACAGGTAATTACAATCCGAAAACAGCTAAGTTATATACCGATCTGGGGTTAATAAGCTGTAGAGAAGATCTAGGCGCAGATCTGACAGACTTATTCAATTTTTTAACCGGCTATTCGCGGCAAAAATCCTATCGTAAACTTTTAGTTGCTCCTGTAAATATGCGCGATCGCATGACAGCAATGATTCATCGGGAAATGGAACATGCACAAAATGGGGGCAAAGGTCGGATTGTGGTTAAGATTAATTCCCTAGTTGATAAACAAATTATTGCAACTTTGTATGAAGCTTCTAATGCAGGGGTGGAAATTGACTTAATTGTCAGGGGAATTTGTTGTTTACGTCCCGGAGTTAAAGGTGTCAGCGAAAATATTCGTGTTATTAGTATCATCGGTCGCTTTTTAGAACATTCTCGCATTTTTTATTTTTATAATGGCGGCGAAGAAGAAGTTTATATTGGTAGTGCTGACTGGATGACGCGGAATCTCAGCCGTCGGGTAGAAGCAATTACTCCTATAGAAGATTCCAGTTTGACTGCTGATTTACATGAAATCTTGGGAATTATGTTAGCGGATAATCGCCAAGCTTGGGAACTGCAACCTGATGGCAGTTATATTCAAAGAAAACCATCAAAGGATCGTCAAGCTCAAAGTACTCACAAGATTCTCATGGAGCTAGTAGCGGGATCTTGAAGATTAGATACCTCATATCTTTAGGACTTAGAGAGCGTGTTTGATAATTGATAACTAGGTAGACACTGGGGTTGGAGAACTGTAAGTTAAACGTCTTAACATAAGATTTATCATGACGATATAAATCATAGTTTCACTGGTAGTTGGCAAATATTCA
>JASJDR010000163.1 GCA_030065615.1 Xenococcus sp. MO_188.B8
ACGAAGCAGCAGGGTCGCTCGTCAAAAGTCAAAAGTTTTTTAGAGTAAGGCTTTCAAGCTTTTCTAATGGTTGTTGTATTTACGCCCATGTCCACTAGTAAGTGGAAAGTAGCCTCGTTTGTTACTTATTCAATCTTGCCCTCAAAACTCGTAACAATTTAGTAAATTCATCGGGTAGAGGGGCGATCGCTTCTATCATAGTTCCTGATACGGGATGCTCTATGGTCAATTTCCTCGCATGAAGCGCTTGACCAGACAGATTGACTCGCACTGAACCCCCCGAACCATATAATGGATCTCCTACGATGGGATGACCAATATGGCTGCAATGAACTCTGATTTGATGGGTGCGTCCAGTTTCTAAAAGAAATTGCATTAAGGTATAGTTGCCCAGTCTTTCTAAAATTGACCAGTGAGTGATCGCTGCTCTGCCGCCTTGTTCGACAGGAATCACTGCCATTTTTTTGCGATCGCTTTTGTGACGACCAACTGGTAAATTAATCGTCCCAGACTCCAGTTGGGGACAACCGCAAATCACTCCCCAATATTCTCTTCTGGCTGTTTTGGCTTGAATTTGAGCCTGGAGATGTTGATGAGCGCGATCGCTTTTAGCCACTACAATTGCCCCTGTAGTATCTTTATCCAAACGATGGACAATTCCAGGACGCTCAACGCCGCCGATTCCTGCTAAATTTTGACAATGATAGAGTAAGGCATTAACCAACGTTCCCTCAGGATGTCCTGGAGCAGGATGAACCACTAAACCTGGAGGTTTATTAACAATGATTAGATGTTCGTCTTCGTAGAGAATATCGAGGGGAATATTTTCTGGTTGTACGTCTAGCTGTTGAAGAGTGGGAATGATAATCTGTATGCGATCGCTATTACCTACAGAAATTTTTTTGCTACTACATGCTTTACCATTTAAAGTAACATGACCCTCTTCGATTAATTTTTGAATCCGCGATCGGGAAATATCAGTTAATTGATTAGCTAGCCAGCGATCTAAGCGATCGCCTTGAGTATCTACTTGTAGTTCAATAATATTTTCTCCGATATTGGTTATAGAATCTGAAGGATCTAGATTTGGCATTGTGGCAGAACATGAATAACCCAATTAGGCTTAGTAATTATAAACAAGAAATAGCCGATCTTTATAGTAAGAGAAGCCAAACCGATGATGATAGTGATTTAAGTAATCTTATATTCTTTACTGTAAAAGAATTACCGTATTTTAGCTTTTAGCCTGATCTATTTTTGATCTAGATATATCTTAAAAAAGGTACTTCCTATACTTAGTATAAGCGGTGTGGAAACAGCGCGGGATTTGTCTAGATATAATAAATTTGTAAAAAAAATTAATGTCGTCGTGCTGGATAAAAAGTTTTATTCAAGTTCTGCTAAAATAGGCGTAATATTAGGGGTTAGTTCGCTAAGGATATAGCGATACAAGGAAGAAGGTTATATTGCGCTAGGAGAGAAAGGGTTTCTTTTAATTGAAGCAGTTAAGAATTATATACAAATGCTTAAAGATAATATTGCTAAAAAACAGCACAAAATAGATAGTATTTCTAAAAGTGAGCCAGCAACCCGCTTAAATAGGTTAAAAGTTCAGAAGTTGGAAGCGGAGGTTAGGGAACGAAACGCGATCGCGAAAGAGGAAGCGAAACGAGTAGCTTTCATTGAAGAACAAGGAAAGCTGAAGAAGCAAATAGAATCTTTAGGCAGACAAGATTGGGTAGACAAGAGGAGCTTCAACACCAGATAGGATAGTGCCGACACCGATCAGCGATCGCTTACAAGAGTTATCAGCACCAATTCGCAATGCTTTCCGTCGCGAAGGCAGCGGAGGAAGATTAGCGGTATTTACGCCAGGAGAAGAGATTTTATCGATTAAAACTGGTGAAGCTGGTAGATATCAAGCCTTGAAGAAAGAATTTGGGATAAGTCCCTTAGAAAAGATCTTTGCTGGGAATTTCTTAGATGGTGGTTCAATTGAGGCTAATTTGCTGGCTGGACTGGATTACAAAATGCCGACTATTAATGTGGCTGCGATCGAAGGTCGGGAAAGAGTTTCTAAGCCAAGTACCACCCAAGTTTATAATTTGAGTTCAACTTTTGTAACTCCTGATGTGGATAGCTTTAAGGCTTCTGAATATCAGATACAGCAGGAGCAACTAGAACAACTTAGAAGGATTGATGGTAGAAGGAAGTAGATTAAAAATAATTTTATCGATTTTTCTTTCCTGACTCTAATTATCTTCTGGATAAACTTGATGAGGCAGATATTTAGCATTTGCATAGACTACAGCTTGAGAAAATTTTCTCCATACTTCTCTCTTTTCCTCATCAGTTTCACAATTGCTTGCAAACCCTAACATGGACATCAAGGATGGTAGATATAAATCAAAAGTAGCTTTCACAATTTCTCCCCACCGAATCGCAGCAGCTTGAGATCTTTCGTAAAAAATTAGAATAAGTAAGAGTAAGTTTCAAAGGCACGAATTACATTGCCAAAGGCAGTGGGTAAAAGCCATTGTTCTTTCGCAGGGAACCTCGTAACAGCTTTTTGCATCAACTGGTTTCTACGTTGATTAAGATCAGCTGGGTAATTCTTTCCTTCTTCAACAAACTTTAAATATTGTCTATTTATTGTATCTATTTGAATCTTTAGTTTTCTAAAGTAATATCTTTCCATAAAAGCTAGGAGTCTTACTGGATTAAACTGACCATATCCTTCGAAAATTCTTACAAGTTCTCGATTAATAGATAGAAAAACAATCCCTCCTATCCAGGAGATAAGGGAAAAAAATGTTGTTGTGATTAGAATATCAGAACTATTTTGAGGATAGAATCTTTCTAGAACCGAAGGAAGATTGAAAGCTCTGAGGATTAGATCAAAAATCAGAATAGCGACCCCTGTTGGTAGAAAATAACCAATAAAAAAGTTCCTTTCAAATATGTCTGGAATTTTATTTATCATCTTTTGATTTTAATAGTCTGTTAAAACTTAAGGGTATAATCAAATATCATCTTGAATAATATATTGAGTGTTTTAATTTACCTTATAATGACGGATTATATTGAAGAGAATAAGTAATATTAATTTCAGCTACCTGTTTTCTGGATCGAGAAGACTATCAGGATCTGGAGCAGGAGCATCGATTATTGGGTCACCATCTAGATTTGGATCGGACGGAAATGTACCAGGAGCCTCATAAGGACTCTCATAATGCCCCGGATTATCATAATGCCCCGGATTATCATAAGGACTCTCAAAATGCCCCGGATTATCATAAGTATCCTCAGAAGGCTCCGGATAAGTATCCTCAGAAGGCTTCGGATAAGTATTCTCATAATGCTCGTCATAATGATATTTATAGATACTTTGCGCAAAGAAAATATCAGTATCATTATCATTTAGAGGAAATCCGTCCTGAGGAAATTCATCAACATCTGGGTTAATATCCGGCTCTATTATGGTTTCATATTGTTGATAATCTAATGATTCTTGACTGTAAACAACCTGATCTTGGTTAAGCAGACAAGAAACTAATAATAGATAACAAATTGACAACAAAGAAAATGTGACCTTTTTTTTCACTTTAATAAATTTGTTAAACACAATGAGAACTTTAGATCTAGTATCTCATTTTAGCTTAGTAGAATGAAAACCTTAGATCCGACACTGCAAATTGCGATCGCGCAAAAAGTTACTACAATAGCTTGGTGCTGGTTAATTGAAAGGCTCGACGGAGTGAAACTTGGATTTACTAGCTTCGATCTTCCTTTGCCTATTGATGGCGTAAGTTATGAGCCGACTACGGGTTTTGCACCGTCGGCTGATAGTACTAGCGAAGGTTTTCAGCAAAATGATTCTCAATCTTTAGCAGGAATTTTAAGCAGTGACCAAATATCAGATCGAGATCTGTTAGCTCACAAATATCATTATGCAAAGATTACCTGTTTTCAGGTCAATGTGACTGATTTGCCATCCTCGCTAGCAGATCAGCCACCGAAATATTTAAACCGCGTCTACTTTGAAACCCGTAGTTTTCAAAAAGGTCAATATTTTGAACTTGAAACTCTTAACTCCTGGCTTCTGGCTCCTGACTCCTTGGTCTCAAAACTCCAGTTTTCTATCTGGACGCGGTTTAGAAGTTTACCAGGTATTTTTAGGTAAAGTGATCCAAAGCGATCATGGTTTTTCAATCGAAGTTCGCAAGATTGATTACCTACTGGAAACTGAAATTGGGAAAACAACCTCAAAAAAATGCGGTCATCAATTGGGAGATAGTAACTGCAAGGTTAATTTGAGCAACTATACCCAAAATAGCGCGATCTCCTCAATTAACAGCAATTTTGATTTCATCATTAATGGCACATATGCCGATGGCATTTTTAACCGTGGCTGGATAAAATTTACTGCGGGTGCCAACGCAGGATTGACCAGGGATATCAGCTATAACAATGGAGGTCAAATTGTCACTTTTCAACCTTTTCCCCATCAGATAAATATTGGGGATTCTGTCGAGGTAGTCCAAGGTTGCGATAAGACTCTTTATACTTGTGTCACAACGGTAAAAATCTATCTAAATAATGTTGAATCTGTTAAAAGCTGGACTGTTGATTATAGGACAGGAATTTTAACTTTTGATGTTCCTCTACTAGCAGGAACAATTATCAATGCCAGTTTTGAATTTGATATTCCTGTCTGGTTTGAAAATGATAAATTTTCCTGGACGCTAGAAGGTTATCAAAAAGATCCGCAAACTGAAAAGGTAGTAGCTATTTACCGTTCAGGAAATTTGCCAGTACAAGAGCAGAATTCCCCTAGCTTTACCCTGGTATCATTTAGATCCTGTTCCTCAAGAATTTGATGCTACTTTAGATTTAGGAATTATTTTAAATACTGTTGGGGAAAATAAATTTGATACCAGCAAAGAGACTTTAGCTAGTAGACGTGGGCGTAAATACAACACCCATTCAAAAAGCTTGAAACCTTTGTGGTAAAAGACTTTTAAACTTTGACGAGCGACCCTGCTGCTTCGTAAGCAGCTAAGGAACGCGCGAGTTTGAATTTTGAATTCCGCGCAGCGGTACTAGTGGCTTTGTGCGCCGCGATGCTAATTTAGATGCACCCGAAGTTATCTTTAAAATTGGCCAAAAAATCTATAATCAAGAAGAATTAGACCAACTCTTAGGTTTCTTTGGGAATTGTAAGGGCAGAGCGGGTAAATTTGCCTTAAAAATCAATAGAATTAATTATAAAGTTAGATTTGACAATGATTATTTGCAGACTAAATTTTCTTCAAAAAACAATAAATAATTATATTCTAATTATATTCCTGCGGTTAGAGCACTCAACTATCTTCAGGAATAGTAATGGCATTTTTTTATAACAGATGAGATAAATTTGAGTTATTTTTTAAAGATTTAACCACCTTTTTAATATCTTGAGTTCGATTTTTATTAACCACTAAAGTTACATCACCATCCCTAACTACAACTACATCTTCTAAGCCAATAGTGACAATTACTTCATCTTTGTTACTAGTATAAAAAATGCTGTTTTTAGTATCAAGACCGATATGATTTGTCAACTCAACATTCTCTTGGTCTTTTTTATATAATCTTTCTACTCCATTCCAATCACCAAGATCATCCCAAGCAAAATTAGCAGGTATCACATAAGCTAGTTCAGTTTTTTCCATCAAAGCGTAATCAATACTTTGTTTGTTCAATTCTGCATAGGCATCTTTACCTTTTTGTAATAAAGGATTGAGAATTTCTGGGGCGTAACGAGCTAATTCATCCAAAACTACTCCTGCTTGGAAGATAAACATCCCACTGTTCCAACTATAATTTCCAGTTTCGATAAATTTTTGGGCTGTTTCTCGATCAGGTTTTTCTGTAAAACGGGATACACGATATACAGGCAGGTCAAAGTAAGCTCCATGTTGTTCTGCTTGTTCGATATAACCGTAACCCGTAGCAGGATGATTTGGTTTGATACCTAAGGTAACTATGGAGGGTTCTTTTAATGCTTGTTGAGCTGCAGCTTTTAAGGTTTGTTCGTAGGCAAGATTGTCACCAATCCAATGATCGGCAGGAAAAAATCCTAAAACAGCTTCTTTCCCATAGCGTTTAACAATTTCAATAGTTGCCCAAGCCACAGCTGGAGCGGTATCTTTCCCTTCTGGTTCTACTAGCAAATTAGTTTCTGGCAAATCGGGAAGTTGTTCTCTGACTCCTTCAGCAATCATCGAAGATGTAATAACCCAGAGGTTTTCCCATCCTCCCGCTAAATGTAACAAGCGAGTAGCAGTAGACTGCATCAAACTTTTACCGCTACCATTTAAACTTAAAAATTGCTTAGGCCGCTTACAACGACTAACAGGCCAAAAGCGTTCGCCTTTGCCACCAGCAAGAATAACAGGAATGATTTGTGTATCCATTCAGCTTTATTTCAATCTTTTAAGTTGTGAAAGTGAACACCATATTGCCAGCAAATTGTTAAATGCTAGCAAATTGCTAATTCGTCTGTAACTATAATTAACTATAATATATTGCTAGTCAATTACTAATGCGTCAGTAAAATCACTGATTCTAGACTAGATAGTTGGTACTTATAGTTGGTACTTAATATTCTAATCTTTAAATGTTAGATAATTTGGTACAGCTTCTGATATCAATCAGTCGTGGCTAGATGACTCAATCTTGATTTTTATTTGGGTAGCAATAAAGCTTTAAATAAAATTTCTTGATTAAGCCTTGTGCGGACAAGCTGGCGCCACGACTAATGACTTCAATCAATCATTTACTTATTAAATTAAGTCAATGTAAGTGTCGGCTCTTTTGTGTCATCCGCTGCATTGGGATTTCTGGGATTCCAACGAGAACGTAACTCTTCGATATGCATATTCTTTCTGTCCTTTTTCAAATGTCGCGGACTACTTTCAAAAGACAACGAAGAAGGCATGGCATCAGACCCGTATTCGTCACGAATAAATGATGCTACCTCTGCATAGGAAGGAGAAAAGCTATCGACCGAGTCTGATAAACTACTTTGGTGACGCTTGAGAGCAGCGGAAAACTGACCAGTTCCGTCATCAAAAAACCGCTCAGTAGTTGCTCCGTATTGTTCATAGGGATAAAAAGCTAAGTCATCGGTTGCTTGAGCAGCAACCCAAGAAACGTAAGACCAATATTCGCTAAAAGTCCCAAATTCGTTCGCAGAGCGCATCATTAGCAGTAGCCAATGAGCAGTTGATTTATAATAGGTGTTTATTTGGCGGGCAAAGGATTTTAAATGCTCTTGCTTAAACCACATATGATGAGGAACGAAAGTGCCTTCATGATCTGTCAGAGGAACAACTCCAAGCACTGAGCAAATCCATTTGTCCCACTTAGACACAATGTTTGCGTTTCCCCAGCCATTGTGCTGAATCAGAGCAAAACTGTGTTTGGTAGTTTGCTCCTGTTCATCAATAAGTTGCCAAGTATCGACAGGGAGGAGATCGCTATCCCAGACTACATACCATTCACTTAGATCTTCAATTCCTTCAAAGGCACCAAGCTTTAGTAATTGCTGATAAAACCAGCCTGGAGTATAAAGGGATTGTCCAAGATCCAGCTCGGCACAAATTTTTTCCTTAGTCAAACCGCATTTATGGAAGAAAGTTTCTTCCTCATGAGTATATAAAGGCGCTGTTTGCCAGTCTTGAGATATTTTTTTGAGAGCTTGTGCTTCTGGTGTTGGGGCAATTACATGGATTGCCCGAGGTTGATAATGGGTAGTGATTCCCTCGAGGACGGCTCTTGTATTCCAACGGATGCGGAACAGAGGAATCACAAAGTCAAAGGTTTTTTGTGACATAGAAAATTGGGAAATTTTGGGTTTATACGGTAGACAAGGTAGGAGTTTGAGCATTTTCAACGGGATGATGACCTACTGTTGAAGGATCTTCTAAGCCTACATCACTACAAAGTGGCTCAATACCCCAACCTTTTCTAGGATAAGCAGCACAAATTTCACGGTATTCTCCAATTGCTTGAGAGAGTTCCTCACGAGTTAAGTAGTTGAGATAACCGCATTGACCAATTTCACCTTTAGGTAGAGGTGCAGCTAGATTTCCGCCTCTTTTCTGGACAATTTTTTCTTGAGCCGCCCAGAGAGTTTCTTCGTTCAGCATCACATCATGCCACAAACTTAAACCAAAAGAACTAATGAGTCGTAAAATTCTGTGAAAATCCTGTTCACTAATCCAGTTATGGCGATAACTCAAGTAAGCTCCAAAGCCCATACCCGTAGCAACTGCATGACCATGCAATAATCCAGCTTCAATTTCAAAGCCAGGAGACCAAGTATGACCATACGCATGGGGACGACATTGGTGAGTCTCATATAAATTATCGTATTCCGCTTCTACATAGCTTCGTAGGGCAGCTCCTAGAATTTTCTGTGAGAGAGTACTAATTCTATCTTCAGGTTGGCAGTTGAGTGTCCCAAAGCGAGTTTCAATTAGTTCTGCTCCAGCTTGCTCTAGATAGCTAAACAACTCAGCATTTTTAACCGTAGCCATTTTGATAATTTCAGCAATCCCATGGCGTAACCATCCTTCCCGTAAGGTTTTAAAGAACGAGCGATCTGTGAGGGATAGGACAGGTGCATGGTAAGCACCAAAGAGATTCTTATAGCCAAATCCATCACAACAAGTTCGCGGAGAAGGGCCAGCATCAATGCCTGCTACAATCGAAGTCGATAGCATTACATAAGGTGTGTTGCGATGATACAAAGCGCAAGCTAACCCACCGGTATCAGTTAGAACACCGCCACCGACTATTAGTACTGGTTCATTGCGAGATACGCCAAGACGTTTAAAGTCACCGAGCATGCGTTCGACAGTGTTGATTCCTTTATCTACCTCCATCGCTCGGTAAACTAGCTTATCTAGATGAATACCGTGATAGTCAAAGTAATGTTCAATCTGTTCCCCGTAGTAGCGTTCTACATTCTGATCAACTAGACAAACACAGCGTCCTAAAGAAATGTACATGTCTCTGAGGACAGTTTCCTGAGGATCGAGAGAGTTTTCTAGAACCCTGATGGAGGTGAATGTCTTAGAGGTCATTACCGCCTCTATAGTTTGATCGTCATCAGTACTAACTACATGGGCGTTACTTTCACGATAGGTAGATGTGGGATATATCGCGTGAGGATCAGTCTCTACGAGACGAGATGCCAGTTCTTCATAAAATTTGCTGTCCTGACTCCGCAAGAGAACATCTAAAAGTTTTTGTTTTCCTAAACTAGATTGGTGTAATCTATCTGCGAAAACCGACCACTCAAGCCCTGCTGCCATATCAAAGGAAGCTATTAGTTGTTTGAGAAGGCCGAAAAAACTACTGAGTGAGAGATTTAGAGAACTCCTGAGATTCCGACATGCTGATAAACCTTCAATAGCATTGGCCGCAGCAAACTCTTCTCCAAGCTCTCTAGAAAAAGCAGGACTATTGATTAGTACAAGCAATAGGCTCCTGAAGTACTCACTGCAAAAAATGGCTTCAACGGCGTTGCCTAAATTTTGGTACGCCAAAGTCTCGCTATCGTAAGTGACGATAAAAGCCTTAACTGCCGATGTAGTCTTTGTCATTATTAGCTCTTAAAAAACAGTATTTGTGATGTTAAACTCGCGCTTTCCTTCTCTTGGTGAGCGTCTCTTGGTCAGCATTCCCAAGCCAGTCCGTTGCGGGGGTTCCCAAGGGGCTGTCTTTTGCGGTGGAAGCCCGTCGAGGATACCTCGTCAGTTGCCACCTCCTCAAAAGGAGAACGCGATGTCGGAGGTTGCCTCTGACATTTCAGCCGTCCGTCTTGTACGCCCCGTGCGCGTTTCTAAGCCAGTCCTTCGGTGAGGTAGTGCGGTCTTTGTGAGAGGAAATGCTGGGATTTCCCCAGTTGCTTTAAAGTACTTGCTCCATGGAGAATATCTCCGCAACGCAGTGCTTTACTGTTCCGCTCTCGCGGTGGGGGGGTTCCCCCATGAGCCACTACCGAAAGAGTTTCCCCGACTTGAAGAAACTGACGTTTGCCGAGGAAACACCCATTTGTCCCATCTCCCCATTCCTCTCGTCAAACGAGATCATAAGGGCAAGCTATCAAGTGGGATAATATCTAGCGGGATAATTAAGTGCAAGCCTCAGCAGGTTCGCTCATTAACTACGGTTTTGTAACCATTTCTTAAATTAAATTAACACAGGTACTCAAAAATTCATAAAAAAATATAAAAAAAATATTATGAATTGAGAATTTACTGCTTGAAATGTATTGCACGATACATTCCGCATCTCTGAAATTTCTGCAAAATCAAAATTTATTTTAATAAGTACTTAAAAAAGTTTATAATGCATTATTTAAGTAGTTGTGCAAAACAAATTTTCTAGGATTGATAGCTGTTAAATCGCGTTTAGTTTGAAAACTATAGTTTTTGTAATTGTTGGGGTTAAATGGTGCCAGGATGAAGTTTAGCATGGTTGATTTACTTTAACCTTAAAACTAAAAATGATTGCACTCCTTCAGTACAATCATTTCAATAGGTATTTATAGATCTATACTCATGGCACTTGTTATGAGTCTCAGAAACAATTAACTAATGCCGTTGCTGATTTTCAACATCAAATTATTAGGGCGTGTCATCAATTAGAAAAAAAGTGCTTTTCCTGACATTTTTACGACCTACTTTGATCACAGCCAATTTCCTACCAAAACAAAAGGAGACCAATAAAAAGGATGGTTAAAATCCGGAGACTTGATTAAAGCTAACTGAGCTTGACGTAAGGCTTCAGCTTTATTAATAGTGGATTCAGATTGGGCTAAATCTTGATAAAATTCATCCATTAATAAAGTGGTAGATTGGTCTTTAACCGACCATAAAGTAGCAAGGGTACTTCTGGCTCCTGATCGCACTGCAATTCCTGCCATTCCCAAAGCAGCTTTATTGTCTCCTGCAGCGGTTTGACAAGCACTGAGAACCATTAGTTCAATTGGTTGGATTTTGCCGGCTTCACGGGTACGAAGTAGATTGGCAAATTCATTGACTTGAATGCGATCATTCCAGGTGACAATAAAAGTATTCTCTGGATCGGAACTAAATTGACCGTGAGTGGCTAAGTGAACTATGGGTGCGTTAGTTTGTTGTAGTTGTTTTTGCAGATTAGCGTCAGTAAAATCTTGATCGAGCAGTAACTGAGAAGAAAATTGATCAGAAATTTTGGTTACTTCTTCCTTGACCCCAGGTAGGGAAGCAAATCCTTGATTGGATTCACTGACACCAGCAACCACAGCCTCCAGTGTGTTTGTTTCTAGACTTTGAGAGGGGAGCAGTTGTAATCCTGGAGTTAGGGCAATATTATATTTTTCGATCGCGTATTGCTCGCCGTCATAAAGTGCTGCCATCGGGATATTTCGTAAACTACCATCGAGCACAAACGCGAGAGTTTGAATTCCCTGTTGAGCCAAGTCTGCTTCTGCAGGCTTGATTAACCAATTGTATAATTGCTCGGATAGTTGCAATCGTTTTTGGTTAGAAAAAATCGGATTCAAGGATTGATAGAGATTTTCGATGGTGGTTTCGATTTCTGCTTGGGGTAACTGGGTTGAGTAATAACTCAAAGAGCGATTTGGTAGGGAGAGAATGACCGCCAGGCGATCGCGCAAAATAATTGGGTAAATAACTGCAGCATTAGCATCTATTTCATCTATTTGTCTAGGTTTGGCATCTAAACAAGCTTCTTGGAAAAAGTTTTCTAATTCAGCCAACTGTAAGGATTCTATAACTTCCCGCGCCTGTTCGAGTTGGGCTTGGCTGGGATTAACATCGAGTAACAAGCCAACTAATTCACGATAGACTGGTTCGACACTTTCACGAAACGAAAACTGGGCGTCAGGATTAACTGCCACTAGAGAACCTCGCAGGGACTTAAGATGCTTGACGGCTTCTGTGTAGGGTGCGATTGCACCTTGCTGGTTTCCCTGAGCTTGCAGTAATCTTCCGAGCTGCCATTGCCATTGATAGGCAATATCGGTTGCGTTAAGTATCTCTCCTAAATGTAGAGCCTGTTCGGTATATTCTTGAGCAGTTTCCCATTGTTGCTGTTGTTCATAATAGTGACCGAGAGTTCCTAAAACATAGGATTCGGCTCTTTGATCTCCTAGATCTTTGGTTTGCTGTAAGGTTTGCTGAAGTAAATCTTGAATTGGTTCAGTAAATTCGTAGGCAAGGGATTTACTTGCTTGTAAGTTAATCAGGTTTTTGGCTAAGTTGACTTGAGCATAGATCAGAGGGCGGCTAGCAGATAAATTAGCTAGGGTCTCTATTGAGGAAGAGGAGGTACGACGAACAGCGGTGGAGTTAGTATTTTCTTGTTGTGAGATTGGTTGCGCATCTGGAGCTAAGGTTACAACATAAGTACCTAGTTGCGCCAAATTAGCTTGAATTTGTGGTAATAAAGCTTCTGTTGCCTGCCATTGCTCAGTAACCACTAACGAACTAAGCAAGTTGATTTGAGATTCTAGCTTAGTCAGGGGATGAACTGTAGTCGCAGCAGCTTGTTGATAAAACGCGATCGCATCTTGATGATTTTCTAATAGTCTAGCGGTATTTCCGAGACTCAATAAACTGGCGCTAGTTTCTTCTGGTAAATTAAGTTCTTCGGTTAAAGTTAAACTTTTTTGAAGTATTTCTTGCGATCGCTCAAGATTACCGATGGTTTGTAGAGTAGCGCCCAAACTACGGAATCCCAAGGCTTTTAATCGTGGATCACTTTGTTGCTCTAGCTCTTGTGCTATTTGTTCTAGCAGTTTTTGCGATCGCCGATACAAGCCCAAAGTTTGTAATGCTTGAGCTTGATTAATTTGGCTACCAATAACACCCATTAAATCCTGAGCTTTTTTGTAATATGAGGCTGCCTGTTGCCAGGTTACTAAAGCAGTTTCCGCTTCACCAGTGGCTAGTTGTAGACTTCCTTGAGTATTTAAAGCCTGACCTAAGACTGCCCAATCATCAGTTTGTGATTCTGAAGGCTCTTGCAAAATTTCCAGACTCTGAGCAATCTCTTGTTTTGCCTGTTGCCATTGTCCTAACTCCTGATGAGCTAAAGAAAGATAATTTAAGGTTGATGCTCTATTCAAGCGATCACCTTGTTGTTGCAACTCTTGCTCTGCTTGTTGCCAAACGGTAACTGCTTCGGCATATCTACCTGCTTCGTAAGCCACTCGACCTTGATCAATCAGATTAAGGCTATTTGATGATTGCTCTATTTGAGTCACTAGGCTAGATGGTTGAGCTAGGGCAGGAACCGCGAGCGGCAGAGTCAGAGCAAGCAATCCTAAACAAAGGGCAGAATCTAGAGATCGAGTCAGTTTCATCATCTTGGTTATGTCTTAATATAAGAGTTAGAACGCCAGTACTAACAGGGGATAATAACGTCAACCTAAGATTGCCCAGATTAATGTAATTTTTTTACATAAATAAACTTAAAATAAGAATCCGGTAGTGAAATGATTCAAACGTCTTTTGATTTAATAATGCTGGTTTATCGAGACTTAATCACACAGGTATTGTAGAAGTTAAGAAGATTAAAGAATTTTGTCTGCAGATTAAGGCAGCTACACACAGCTAGATTTTTTGGTATATTAAAAAATTTTTCTCTATGGCTTTTAATAATTATTTTGATTAAAAATTTTGGTTTTCCAAAGTTATACCAATTTGAATAAAATATACGAGAGATAAATGTAGGGATTTGGCAATGCTAAACCCCTACAAAATTTTATGTGTAGCAAATATTCTTTAATTTGGTATTAATTAGTAAGCAGAAGTTTAATCCACTAGCTTTAAGATATTTTAGGCATTGTTCTTGATGGTTGCTGTCTAAATAGCTGAAGTATTTTAATTATAATAAAATACATTTTTCGATTCAGATATCAGCAAAAAAAATTACCAACAATTGTTTCTTTATAATAAATTGATATTAGATATTGAGCTTGAACAAATAGCCCTGCTGGTTTTAATTCTTGTACCAAAGCATTTTTATAAAATTTTTCTAAGAAAACACAGCTTAAAACATTACTTACTTCAAAAGAACAGCCAATTATCTTTTCCTTTAGGATGATTTAAATCATTCTGATTACTATTTATAAGTACCATAAAATATCAAAAAAGATCCAATAAAAACTTAGTTTCTAACTAGAAAATCTATCTGAGTTGATCTGTAGATAATATTCTCATAATTAAAGTCTAGCCAAAGAGATTACAGCATCTGACTATTCTGCAAAATTATGTTGGTTGCATCTTGATAATATAGTTATTCCAATTATTTTCCGTATAGTAACAGATCAAGTTATGATGCATATCTTTCGTAGGGGCGAACGGCTGTTCGCCCCTACAGTATCGTATGTTTTTTATTTGGAATGACTATAATTTTGTTCACAAATGAACGTTGATCAACACAGATAGGTTTATTAGTATGCTCCAAAGTCTTTTGGAAAATTTTAGATCATCCTTGGGAATTCTTTGGATTAGGGATAATATTCTCGCTGATTACTTGTTACTTGAGAATATCTTCCTAATGCCATTAAGGGAAAATATTGCTGATAAAGATGATATTTCAAATAAAAATGACCGGGAAAACCCGTACCTGTAAATTGATCCTCATTCCAAGTCCCATCGGTACGCTGAGTTTTGATTAAATAATCTATGCCATTGGAAATAGCATCTTCTGCTGCAAAATTAATACCATCTTGAGCAGCTAATAAACCGATTAACGCCCAAGCAGTTTGCGAAGCCGTACTGACACCCTGACCTTTAAAGCTGGGATCGTCATAACTACGACAAGTTTCTCCCCAACCCCCATCAGGATTTTGACAACTCTTTAACCAAGCTGCGCCACGATTAATATTTTCTCGATATTTTTGAGAATCTATTGCTGCTAGGGCGCATAACGCAATACTGGTTCCATAGATATAGTTTACTCCCCAACGACCGAACCAACTACCATCGGTTTCTTGTTCGTTAAGTAAAAATGCGATCGCTTTTTCGGCTTTTTGCTGGGGTATTGACAGTTTGCAGAGACCGATCATTTCCAAAACTCTGGCGGTAACATCGGCAGTGTTAGGGTCGATAGTTGCTTTTAAATCACTATAAGGCAGTAAATTTAACCAATCTTGGTCATTATCGATGTCAAAAGCAGCCCATCCCCCCGCTTTACATTGCATAGATAACATCCAGTCCAAACAACGAGCGATCGCTTGATGCTTAACTGATTCATTGGGAAGTTTAATTAAATCTAATCCCATCACTACGACGGCAGAATCGTCTAAATCGGGATAGAAACGATTTTCAAATTCAAACGCCCAACCTCCAGGAGTTCCTTGGCTATTTTTGACAATCCAATCTCCATAATCGAGAATTTGCTTATCTAGTAACCATTCTCCCGCTTTTACCAGTGTGGGATGATCGGCTTCGAAACCCGATTCGACTAAAGCTCGTAAACACCAAGCGGTATCCCAAACAGGAGAAATACAGGGTTGAATCCGATAACTATCTTCCGTTTCGATCGCAAAATTATCAACCGCAGTTAAGCCTCTTTGGATAATGGGATCATCAACATCATATTCTAAGCAACGTAAACCTAGCAGTGAATTTAACATTGCTGGGATAATACCGCCCCAATCTCCTGTGGCTTCTTGCCTTTCGAGAATCCATTTTTCCGCAGCTTGTAGTCCTTCCTCGCGAAACGGCACTAAGTTGAAATTTTCACCTAGTTTGAAAAGGTGATCCAGACCGATAAAAATATCCGTCCAATTGTTATTCTGGGGCAACTCGTAACGAACATTATCAATCCCCTCAGTATATAATTCATCTAAATTAATCTGGGGATTGACATCAAAGACGGGTTTTTTGTCAAACACTATTAACAGCGGTACAGTACTACCCCTTGCCCAACTCGACATTTCGTAGATTGTAAAGGGAAAGTCTTCTGGTAACAACATCACCCAAGCAGGAAGTGAGGGCACTCCCTCCCAGCCATAACAACCAATCAAGGCTAAATGGAGCTTGGTAAAGATGCGAGTTTTACTAATACCCCCGCGTTGTAAAATAAATTTTTTCGCTTTAATTAAAGCAGGATCTTCTTTTGGCACTCCCAAGAGACGCAATGCCATATAGGCTTCTACCGAAACACTTAGTTCTCCCCCATCACCATAGAATAGCTCCCAACCGCCATGATCTCGTTGCTGCGATCGCAAATAACTAACTGTCTTCTCTAAAGGGCGAGCGGCATCGGTACCCCAGATCTTATGCAACAAGACCATTTCCGAGGTGATACTCACATTAGATTCTAATTCCGCCCACCAATAACCATCAGGATCTTGAATCGATAGTAAATATTCTTGACTAAGGGCGATCGCTTTTTGAATTGGAGAATAATAATTAACTTCTGGTTGGATTATCATATTTATTGCACAATTGGTATTGATCAATTAGCTAAGAGCTAGGGTTAATTGAAATCAGATCTTATACATCTTAAGAAGATTAGACAACTTTTGCTATTCTCCTCATAAATCTTACGAAAATCTTAAATAAATCTATCTTCTACCTCTATTGATGATGAGTTTTTTTGAGGAAATCCTCAAAAAATTGAGTCAAAAAATTGAGCTAATTAATTATCAAAAATTACGAGGATATAGCAATTTTTATACTGGTGCGTTACATAAAAGATCTACTTTAGGGAATAGGGAACGGGGAATAGGATGTGATGTGCCTCATGACTTTGAGAAGTTCTATAAATTTTATATAATATGTAGATTTACTTGGATAATCAGATATTTGGCAGTTTATAACTAAAGTATTTCACCTCAGGCTTCGTACTTAATTATCTTGTGAATAAGGGAGAAGATTATCAAAAAACATAATAATAACTATACTCGAAAAAATATTAGCATTTAGTTTAATTATTTGTGGTTTTTATTTTATATATTGGCGATTTAACAAATTTGGCTATATTCCCCCAATAAGTTATTTTTTATTTCAAAAAATGAACTCCGTTTATGGTAGTTGTCAACCGTCAAGAATGACTTACTCAATTATGATCGTGCTGTTCAAGATATTATGAATTTTCCGATAGATAAATCTCAAACAGCAATTGTTATTGAAAAATCAAAATATTGTTTAACTCTCTATTATCAAAACAACCGATTAAATCTTATCCAGTACTTTTAGGTAGTAATCCCGTAGAAGATAAGTTAAAACAAGGTGATCATAAAACTCCAGAAGTGATTTTCAAAGTGAGAGACTTATACCCTCATCCAAATTGGTCTCAGTTCATTTGGTTAGATTATCCTAATCATGATTCTTGGCAAAAACATTTACAAGCTAAGAAATTGGGTAAGATTGGTCGGTTTGATGCTATTGGTAGCGAAATAGGTATTCATGGTCTTCTTAACAATGGAAATTATATGATTGATGAAGGTTAGAACTGGACTTGGGGTTGTATTTCTTTGAAAAACCGAGATGTAGATGAACTTTATTCTGTCATTCAAATGAATTATTAAAAAAGTTATTCCTTGATAAACTTAATCGGATCTTGAAATTCTCCATTAACTTCAATTCTAAAATCAAGATGTGCCCCTGAAGACCAACCAGAACTTCCTACTTGAGCAATTTCCTGATTTTTCCATACCTTAGTTCCTTCTTTAATCTTGATAGAATTATTTAATAAATGAGCATAGGTTGCGATCACACCATTGCCATGATCGATTTCAATTCTATTGCCAAACTGTTGACCACAGGATAGATTACGAAAATCTACACAACCAGATACCACTTTTGTCACAATACCATTCCCTGCCGCGACCACAGGAGAACCCAAAGGTGCACCATAATCAATTCCTTTATGAAATTGTACTTGACCACTATAAGGTCTAATTCGCCAACCGAAAGAACTAGTAATCTTTTTAGTCTCTGGTACAGGGTTAACTAAACTTAATTTCTGAGAAAATGCTGGAGCATTTGGCGGATTCACCATCACACTACTACGATTCACTTTCGGAAAATAAGATATCTTCTGGTTTTTCGTAAAAGATTTTTCTGATTGTAATGGTAATTTTTGGCGCTTAGTTTTAGGTACAGATACGTCTTGAGTTGCGATTGTCAATTCAGGAATTAAGAAACTATTAATAAGTTTTAACAAGTAAAATTCAAATTTCCTCTGACCAACAGTTTGAGGTTGGGAAAGATTTTCTTGATAAGAAACTGAGCTATTGGGGATCAGCGAAACTGGTACTGCTCTGGTGGACGAAGCAGATCTACTCGAGAGCCTATTTGAAGTCAAATTTTTTGATAAAATCCTGGTCATAAAATCTACTTCTGGTATTTTTCCCGCAGCTAAAACCTTGTTAAAGCTAAATAAGGTGCCTGAAAACACTAATACAATCGAAAGCAAATTCTTCACGAATCAATACTCCTCAATACATTACAGTAGCTTAAAGTATCTAAATGTTAATCTTTAAAACTTAATGTATCTTTGCATATTATCTTCTAGGAAAAAAGACCTATATTAAGTTAACCGTTATCAATATAGAACTACTAACTATTTACAATGCGATTACACAAGTTGTCTCGAAAATTTCGTCAATGTCTCTTAGCCGTCTTAAGTTGTAGTTTGGTTATCATATTTGTTGGTTGTGGAACACAAAATGTTACTCAATATGAAGCTACGGCTCTAACTATTCTTACTTGGCAGATAAATTATGCTAATGATCCCACCGTAGGTAAGCGAGGACGTTTTGAAGAATTTGCCTCAGTTGCTTTACTCAACAGAAATGGCGAAAAACCTGAAAATGCAGCTTTTGGTCCTGATGATCGAGGTTTATGGTGGGCAAAAATACCGCCCAAACCCAGTTTAGATGAAATTGAAGCTCGCCAAAAAAGATCTTACGAAAAACCAGGAAGACCTGAACTTTTACGACAAGTTAAATATCATATTATTTATCAACAAAATGGACAGACTATTACTTTACCGACCAACTATTCTGTTTATCGTCGGGTGGTGAAAGCTTACCCACAAAAAATCCCCTTACGGTTAACAATGGGAATTAATAACCGTTCAGTAGAAAAGGCAACGCCTATTGAAAGGTAAAGCAAGTCTACTGCCGCTGCGCGGAAGTCACCCACCCCTAACCCAACCCACCCCTAACCCCTCCAAGGAGGGGAAGTCAAAAGTCAAAAGTCAAAAGCGCCGAGACCCCGCGTTATGCGGAGCGGTATCCTTTAGGGCGGCGCAAGACGCAAACGCCAGTTCCTACAACGGGGGGAACCCCCGCAACGGACTGGCTTGGGAATGCTGACCAAGAGACGCGCACCAAGAGAAGTCAAAAGTTTTTTAGAGCAAAGGTTTCAAGCTTTGTGAATGGATGTTGTATTTAAGCCCACATCCACTAGTTTGAAATCTGTAGTTTTTTGTTTTCTCATTTTCTTCTTTGTCTTCGCACACTACCCTATCTCCTCTATCTTTCTTTTTCTTACCACATTTCCCCCTCTCATCTAACTAGTAATTTATAAATACTGAATCGACGCTCTAGAGTGTACCTCGCTATCGCGAACGCTCACCAAGAGAGGTGGGAAAGACTTTAGGCTCTTAGGAAAAGTATTATTGTGAAATTTAATTAAAAATAATCAGGACAAGCTAGAAATAAAATGCTTTTTAAAAAGTGTATTTTTGCTGTTTTAGAGAGTATTTACCAAAGTTCAAATTCTTCAAGATCAATTTGATCAAGGGTCATGTCTTTGATTGCAGAGGGTTGATTCTGAGCTTTCTCTGATGTTTCCGGAATTTCTGCTCCAGATTCTTCAAGATCGTCCCAAGGACTAGAAATCTCAGAATGGCGATCGCCTAGATTGTCAGGTAGCTCTTCAATTTGCTGGTGAATCTCTGGTTCAGGATGGTCTAACTT
>JASJDR010000164.1 GCA_030065615.1 Xenococcus sp. MO_188.B8
GTCAAGAATATACCATTGACGTAGGGGCTCATCGCGATGAGCCCCTACAGGTGTCTGATAAATCTGATCAAAACTTGGTAAAAATATTTCTAGAAATCACCTTAGCTCACAAGTCATTGAAGTTGTAAATCCTACTAAATAGGAGATAACTACGATCTAAGCGAGATTAGACTGTTTTATTAGTGATAGTTTTCAAAATCTCGGTGTTATCCCTCATGACTATCGGATAATTCCTTTTATGATGGGATTAGACCTCACTTGTGCGGTTGAATTAATAGTTATCTGTCTTAAACATACATGAATAGTATTCGTGTACCAGTTTCCGTGTGTTCAGTTGTTAGCGAATTGTATTCGAATGGTGCCGGTTCACATGCCACTTTAGAAGCGCTGTTCGAAGCAGTCGGTTGTCCTGGGTCTCCCCCTAACGCTGCTCATCACTTGAAATGGAAAACATGGTTGATTCGCACTGCGAACGACCCAACAGTTGATGCTCTTTCGATTATCGGGCAATTGCTGTCAGAGTTTATGGATCTGCCACCGGATCAAGATTCGGAACTCTACGACAATTGGCAAACCCAACGTGATCGAATTGTGAAAGTATTCGAGGAGAGTGGCTTTCGCTATTTTCGTGGCGGAAGAATTTTGCCAATCGGTGATGTAATTTACGTTCCTGCGGAATCGAACTCGCTGGTAAACACTGAGCCGCCGTTTCCAGCCAACATTGATGCTCTTCTTGGTGTACTTGTTCGTGGTCTCCCTCGGGCAATGCATCCGCTAACGCATCGAAGAAAAGGTAGCGTTGCGCTTAAATTTGATTCGGAATACGATATCCAAGACCTGCTGCATTCACTGCTTCGGCCTTGGGTCGTCGATATTAGACCAGAGGAATACACACCGAGTTATGCTGGCTCCAGCACTCGAATGGACTTTCTGTTGCCGCAACATGAGGTGGTCATCGAAACTAAGCTGGTTCGTAGTAAGGATCACGGCCGAAAAATCGGCGACGAATTTATTATTGATATCGAACATTACTGCCGTCACCCAAATTGCAAACACCTTTGGTGCGTGATTTATGACCCTAATCACTTGATTCCTAATCCAGGTGGCTTAAAATCGGATTTGGATGGCACTCGATCATTGCCCGACGGTTCCGTTACCGTTAACGTTGTAATAGTATCAACATGAAATTGAAACCTCACATTGCCAGATAACAAAGGGGATGAAGCAGTCCTTGTAAAATTAGCAACACTAAGCTGTGGTGCATCTAAAAAGCGATCACACCATTAGTCCAATATCAAATTCTAGTTTTCTGAACCAAAAAACTTTCTAATCTCGCTACAATCAAAATCCCAGGCAAAACACAATAATCATGAGCAGTTTCGTAAACTCGCATTTTACTATCAAGTTCACTAAATTTCATTTTGCCATTCCTCAATGGTAAAAGAATAATTACGATCTATTCTGACATAAAAAAGTTTTTCAAAGCCCTCTTTAAAACTAGGGATAACTAATTTCTTGGCTGTAGCCAAAATTCCCACGATGGGAATAACTTTTTTCCCTGACGCTGACTATTACGAATTTTACAATCTTTAATCTTAGATTCAAAATAATAACCAATAATTTGGAATTTTTTTTCTTGTGCTGGTTTAATATATCTTTGCCTATCCTCTAAACTAGGATTAGTATTGTCAATAACCACAGGTTGTTTAGCTTCTAAACAAGCATTAAATAATATCTGCTCTCGATGTCTAGTCTTTAACATATCCGATATGACTATCAATAAATTTCTCGCGATAAAAAGTAGATTTACCTGATGCTTGTAAACCCATAAAGATAATAAGTTGCATTTATATTGAAGAAGATAAAAACTCACTGGCTTGGAAAAGTTATATTCCAGAACAATCTATTTCTGAGAACAATTCGCACTCCTCCTCTCAGCTAATAAATGCTTTTAGTGATGCTCATATTATTTTGAAGATCCTTCAAGAGAACATCGACTTGGGATATGGTTTCGATCCAAAGCCGAGGATTTTTATCTTTTTCTGGTTGATAAACAATGCGACAAGGCCCAGAAACCAAGACCTCATGTCCGCAAACAGCATTTTGATTACTGCGATTAACGCTAATTACTGGTTTCCGTTCACCACGATAGTAATTACTGTTAATTTCATTCTTCTTGACATAAATTTTTGTGACCCCAACTTTGTGATTTCTCGTCCAGCGGGCTTTGGGACCTCTGCGACCTTGACTAATAATCGGTTTTCTTCCTTCTAAAGGAATGACCCAAATACGACCAACCTTAAATGCTCCTTTGATTCTGCCTTGCTTGAGAAGTAATCGAACTCGCTCTACGCTTACTCCTAAAATAGATGCTACTTCTTTTGTTCCGATATACATAGCTGGTTCGAAAAAAAACTATTCTGTTTCCAGAATACTATTAATCTAGTGACCAGATAAATTTAATTGGCAATTTGCTCTGAGTATCAGAAATTGGCGATCGCTATAATTTTTAATTTCTAATTGTTTAATTCGCTTGGTTGAAAAATTGTTACTCCAGAACAGTCGATCTCTGAGACTAATTGCGCGATCGCTTTTTGCGAGACAGGTTCTTGCCAATCCTCAGCAATTTCTGATAAAGGAACTAACACGAATGCCCTTTCTCTCATGCGAGGATGGGGAATAATTAAATCGGAATTATTAATTATTAAATCGCCATACAAAATAATATCCAGATCTAAAGTCCTAGCTCCCCATCTGGACTCCTTAATTCTCACTCGACCAAACTGTAGTTCGATCGCTTGTAATAAAACTAATAATTCCTCTGGAGTTGGTTCTACGGCCAAAATAGCACAACCATTAAGATAATCAGGTTGGGGAGGCCCGATTGGTTTGGTTAAATACCAACTAGAAGCTGCGACTAAATTTATTCCCGGGGTTTGACTAATAATTTTTAAAGCTTGTTCTAAAGTAGCTAAAGAATTTCCTAAATTACTACCTAACGCGATCGCGCATTGATTGGTCATCTGGGATTAGGGGTTAGGGAATGGGGATAATTGGTTATGGTTTAGTATATATTTGTATCGCTTCAAGGTTATAACTTGTGAACTGTTGATAAGCTACTGTTAAATGCTCAATGTTAAATGATAACCGTCCCATATATTTAGATTGTCATGCAACGACTTCTGTTGATAAAAGAGTATTAGAAGCCATGCTTCCCTATTTCAGCGAGCGCTTTGGTAATCCTTCTAGTACAACTCATCTCTATGGTTGGGAAGCAGAAAGTGCCGTTAAGCAAGCGAGAATTACTATTGCCGAAGCGATTAATGCCACGCCAGAAGAAATTATTTTTACCAGTGGAGCGACAGAAGCCAATAATTTAGCGATCAAAGGAGTCGCCGAAGCTTATTTTAGTCAGGGCAAACATATAATTACAGTTGCCACAGAACATCGCGCAGTGCTCGATCCTTGTAAATATTTACAAACTTTGGGATTTACCATTACCTATTTACCAGTACAACCCGACGGCTTAATCGATTTAGAACAACTACGCGCCGCAATTCGTCCTGAGACAATTTTAGTCTCGGTCATGGCAGCCAATAATGAAATAGGCGTGATCCAGCCTTTAGCACAGATTGGTCAAATCTGTCGCGAACGGGGCGTTTTATTTCATTCTGATGCGGCTCAGGCGATCGCTAAAATCCCTCTTGATGTAGAGCAAATGAATATCGATTTGATGTCTTTAACTGCCCACAAGGTTTACGGACCAAAAGGAACTGGGGCCTTATATGTTCGTCGCCGGAATCCTAGAGTCACTATTGCCTCACAAATTCAGGGAGGAGGACAAGAAAGAAATATTCGTTCGGGAACTTTATATACTCCCCAAATAGTAGGTTTTGGTAAAGCAATAGAATTGGGACTGGATCTTATGGCATCGGAGCAAGAATATCTATTACAGTTACGAGAAAAACTTTGGTCGCTCTTAAATCAGTTGCCAGGAATTGAGCTCAATGGACATCCGACTCAAAAACTTGCCGGTAATCTTAATGTTAGTATTGAAAGAGTAGACGGGACAGCCTTGATGTTGGGTTTACAACCCACCGTTGCCCTATCTTCAGGATCTGCTTGCTCTGCTGCGAGTACTAAACCATCTCATGTTTTAACAGCTTTAGGCAGAGAAGAAAAACTAGCTCATGCTTCAATACGCTTTGGTATCGGAAGATTTAATACCATAGCAGAAATCGAAACCGTAGGAAAAACGGTAGTTTCAGTGATTACATCTTTGCGTCAAGCGAGAAATTTACCCCAAAATTCACTTAAAATTTAATTCCACACAAATTTTCTTGTCAAAAGTTACACGTCAAGGTTATATTCAGGTTAAAATCTGGTAGGTAGCATCACTGCAGATTTCGTAGTCTAAAATCTTATAGCTACAATTAAAGCATGCAGCCACTGGCAGCTCTTGTTATTGTGTTTGACAGACATAAGCTAATCTTCCGCTACTCATGTAGAGTGGCATCCCGAGGTATTATTATAAATTAGTTTCCAACGACCGCTTTCACTGTGATGAAGTTGATCAGCCTGTGAGGTCAAGTTAGAAATCACCAAGATTCTCCCAAGCCAGAACGAATCCTAAACCTCGATTTAGATAGTTTCTAGAATGATTGCTAAATCTAAACATATATGAACTCAAAATATCCAGTCTACTTAGTTTTTTTACAACTTAAGAATCTCATCGAACATCTCGGTGTCAGAAAAATTAATTAATCGAGAATTTGAGGAAAATTAATGCCAAAACAAATCATAATTGCCGAACAGCACCATATAGCTGCTGTTTTTTGGGAAGAACAAATACAAGAGTTAGTCGTCGCCACAGGAACTCAACAAGTTAGTGATATTTTTCTCGGACTAGTAGAAAATGTCATTCCTGGTATTGATGCTGCATTTGTCAATATTGGTGATGCTGAGCGTAATGGTTTTATTCACGTTACAGATTTGGGTCCATTGCGTCTGAAAAAAAATGCCGCAGCGATTACCGAACTCTTAGCTCCCGATCAAAAAGCGTTAGTTCAAGTAATGAAGGAACCGACGGGGAATAAAGGACCTCGTTTAACAGGAAATATTACTCTGCCGGGACGCTATTTAGTACTAATGCCTTATGGTAAAGGAGTGAAACTATCGCGACGGGTTCGTGATGAAAATGAACGAAGTCGTCTGCGGGCTTTAGCAATCCTGATTAAGCCCGCAGGGATGGGTCTACTGGTGCGTACTGAGGCTGAAGGAAAAGCCGAAGAAGCAATTATGGAAGACCTGGAAATGTTGCAAAAACAGTGGGAATCCATTCAAGAGCAAGCCATTTATAGTCAAGCTCCAGCACTACTCAATCGGGATGATGATTTTATTCAAAGAGTTTTAAGGGATATGTATTCTGCCGATGTTAATACCATCGTGACAGATTCTCAGGCTGGGATGAAACGGGTTAAGCAGCATCTCAGCAATTGGAGTGGTGGGCGTTCTCCCCAGGGTGTATTCATTGATTATCATCGAGAACCCCAGCCGATTCTAGAATATTATCGAGTTAATGCCGCAATTCGTGAAGCATTAAAACCTAGAGTAGAATTGCCTTCTGGCGGCTACATCATCATTGAGCCCACCGAAGCTTTGACGGTAATTGATGTCAACTCAGGTTCTTTTACCCGTTCGGCAACGGCCAGGGAAACCGTATTATGGACGAATCGCGAAGCTGCTACAGAAATTGCCCGTCAGTTACGTCTGCGGAATATTGGTGGGGTAATCGTGGTTGATTTCATCGATATGGATACTAATCCAGATCGCCTGAAGTTATTAGAACATTTCAATAATGCGCTGCGCGGCGATAAGGCCCGTCCCCAAATTGCTCAACTTTCCGAACTGGGTTTAGTGGAACTAACCCGTAAGCGTCAAGGCAAAAATATTTACGAACTGTTTGGTCAAACTTGTCCTTCCTGCGCTGGCTTGGGTAATCTAGTTCATTTGCCAGGAAAATCTCAGGGAGAATCTCTAGAAAGTCCCCCGATTGTGCCACCAGTGATTGCGACTCCTCATGTAGCCGAGCGCTATGAACGTGAGCGTAAAATAATAAGCTACCCTGCCGATACAGATTATGAACGCAATCCCTATCAATTAGAATTAGCTAATCATCCCAATTACCAAGAGCAAGGTGGTGCTGCTAGTAATCGTCGTCGCCGTCGTCGTCGGAATGACATTTCTCTTAAAGAGGATATCAACGCCTCAGAAGTTGCAGTTATGCCCTCTAGAGAGCGAGAGTCTGAACGAACTGGCGATCGCTATCCTGAGGAGCGTAAGTCTAGAATTCCCTCTCGTTCTCCTCGACGAGAAGAAGTTCCCTTGGAAAAAGTCGCTGTAGAAATGACTGAATTTGAACAGGAAATTTATGCTTTGATGGGCGTATCTCCATTGGTACGTTTGGACCGAGAATTTAAAGATTCCAAATCAGTTTTAGTTTATGTGCTCAAACCAGGAGAAACCATAGACTTAATAGACTTAGAGGCAGAGACGGAGACAGCAACCGAAATTACTGAACCAGTTACGGAATCGAAGGAGCTTGTCATTAAACCAACTGTTGAGATTATGACCCAGTCTTCGCTCATCGAGAGTTTCGAAGCAACTACAGAAGAACCAGGCATAGAAACAGTAGTAGCTGACTCTGTAGCTAATAAGGAAGAAACTGTGGAGGCAACTATCACCGAAAATATTCAGGAACCAACCGAGGAAACTACGAGTCGTCGTCGTCGCCGCCGTCGTTCTTCAGCTCAAAAAGAGGTTCCTGTTTAAGAGGGAATTCTTCTAACTTATGCTTTTTTGTTACCAGTAGCTAATAGCTAATGGCTATTAGCTTTTTAACCCAGCTATGTTTACTTTTGTTTGGATGTTTGAAAATTCATTACTTGCCGAATGGGGAGATCAAGATGTTTTGGTAGCTGGAGTAGATGAAGTGGGGCGAGGAGCTTTATTTGGAGCAGTAGTAGCTGCTGCAGTCGTTTTACCTTTGTCCCAGTTATCAAAATTAAAGGAAATAGGTGTTCGAGATAGTAAAAAATTATCCCCTAAGAAAAGACAGGGGCTAGTTGAACCCATAATAGCGATCGCAACTGACAGTAATGTTAGTTCTAGTTCAGTAGCAGAAATTGACCAACTCAATATTTTGCAAGCTTCTCTGTTAGCTATGAAACGAGCGGTCTTAGCTCTTAATCCTGCTCCTGATATTTGTTTAGTAGATGGCAAAATAGCGATTCCCGATTTATCTTTACCGCAAAAAACAATCATCCAGGGCGATCGCAAATCTTTAGTTATTGCAGCCGCCAGCATTCTGGCTAAGGTATGGCGAGATAATTTAATTATTGATTTAGCCCAGGAATATCCCCAATATGACTTGGCTGCCAATAAGGGTTATCCCACAAAAAAACACCGTCTTGCTATAGAAAAATACGGGGTTTCGACCTATCATCGAAAATCGTTTAAAATAAAATAGCTTAATAACCAGTCAGAGAGATTCCATAAGAATCTTGTCATGACTAAGATTAATCTTAATTATAGAGATTATTGAGTACCTGTTGAATTAGTTAATGACCAGGTATAGCGATCGCCAGTAACCCATAGTTATAGTTAAATTGACAAAATTACCTTAAACCCTCACAAGTTGCTCAAGATCTTCGATTAAACTCAAAACAATAATAACTTGGATGCTTTTGTTAACTTCTATTAAGTTAATGCAGATAATTAAACTTTTTGAGGCAGCTCTTGATTGACAGTCCCTTGAGAGCTGAAAGAATCGATGAATCCGAGAAATATCTCCCTTCAACAGAGCCTTCAATCAACTGAAAGTAGTCTGCAAATTCTGCGACAAAATCTGAGCCAGTTGCCAGCCCAACCAGATGAATTATCGGCAACCATCAAGCAACTGTCCTTAATTCAGTTCAAGCTACAGAGCGTTTTTAAAAGGTTTTCTTTGCCAAGTGATAAGTTAATTTCTGTGCTTAATCACGAATTTCTCACTCCTCTGACCCTAATCCAAGGATCTCTTCAGCTTTTAGCTGCTGGGAAATTTGATTCTTTGGCTGAAGAAGTTCCCTATCTGCTTAATGTTGCATTGAGGCAAACTAATAAACTGATACGAATCGTTAGAGAGCTTCTCGCCTACCAGCAAATGAAGTCAGGGCAACTCAGCATTTTCCCACAGCAATGTCGTGCTACTGAGTTAATCAAGCAGGCATCTCAGGTTATAGAGTTAAGCAAGAGACATGTTCAACTTATCCTCTCGATTCAGCCAGTATGCATTTCTGTCTGGGCAGATCCTCACTACATTATTCTGCTTCTATCTCATCTACTCAGCAATGCTATTAAATTCTCACCGACTCGCTCAATAGTTACACTGACGGCTACGTCAATCGAGTCAGGAGCGACTCCGTACCCAAAACATGACCTTTATATCCCAGAAACAGATTTCGTCCTCTTTCAAATCAAAGATCGGGGCATTGGTATTCCTCCCAATCAACTAGAGAAGATTTTTGACTGCTTTTATCAAATAAACAGTTCTGATTCTCGCCCCTATAATGGTCTGGGTTTAGGACTTGCTCTTTGTTATCAGATTGTCAAGCTGCACGATGGACAACTTTGGGCGGAAAGTACTCTGGGAGCTGGTAGCACCTTTTACTTTACTTTACCTATCTGCCCACAAGCTCGACATTGGTGGGTGGAAATTCAAACGAAAAATCCTCAATGTATCTACTATTTTGGACCTTTCGAGACTGTTAGAGAAGCTATAAGTTTACAGGATGCTTATCTAGAAGATTTGAGGCAAGAACAAGCTCAGATAACTACTGTCGTAATTAAGCAGTGTCAACCAAAAAATCTCACTATTTGTTTGCCAGATGGGGTAAAGGAGGCAGAGGAAGTTTCTACCCAAATATTTTAGACTTCAAACTAGACGCGGTTTATTTCTCCCAGTTGCCAAAAATCTCTTTGATTCTAGCTATCGCTTGATTTGCCGCCTGTTCGCTATTTACTTGGTTGGCGGTGACTTGAGTTAACGCTTTGCCCCAGAAATTTTCTGCCAAAACCTGGCTGTAAGCTGGATGTTCAACTACATAGGATAAACGTGTTTGTTGAGATCTTAATATTTTGCTAGCAGTAGAGATATAAGGATCTTGGGAATTTAACCCAACTGAACTTAGTAACTGCTGCCAATAAAAAATAAGTAGCGTAGATTGATATTTTGAGCAAGCTACAGAGCTCAGAGTTACTGCGATCGCTAAAATAATCTATTCATACCTAAATCTAGGTAGAGAATTTGATGCTACGGGATGACAAGTTAATGGTTAATATTGCTTCGTGATTAGCTCGCCTGCTATTGCTTTTTTACTATAGTATGGAAGCAGATCTAGAAGACTGGGAGGTTAATCCTTCAGTAGAATTTTGGTACTTAATCGAAACTGTAAAAAAATAAAGTTGCTTTTGGCAGAGGTTTATTGTTATATTGGTTAAGCCGTCGCGGGATAGAGCAGTCTGGTAGCTCGTCGGGCTCATAACCCGAAGGTCGGTGGTTCAAATCCGCCTCCCGCCATTGTTAAACTTCATATTCTTAAGATTACTTCTTATAGCTGTAATCCATATGTTTAATTTTATTATTCCTACCTAACTCGCTCAAACGTAGGGCAATGTTCCCATAGATTGCTCTAGTGCCCTAGCCATTACCCCCACAATTACATACTCTGCCAGAGAATTCTTCTTGGTCTCGATGTTCCTCTTCAATATAATTGAGCCCCTTTAATATTTGCCATTTTTTGAGCATTGGCTCTTTCCCCGCAAGCACGGGGAGTGGGGAACATCTTTCCTGGGTTGGCTAATCCTTTGGGGTTGAAGGCATTGCGAACGTAACCCATTGTTTCGAGATCAATTTCATTGAACATATAGGGCATATAACAGTTTTTGTCTGAACCAATACCATGTTCTCCTGAGAGACTACCTCCTGATTCCACGCATAGCTTAAGGATTTCTCCACCTAATTCTTCTACCTGGGCAAATTGTCCTGGTATTTTATTGTCATAGAGAATTAAAGGATGTAGGTTGCCATCTCCTGCGTGGAAGACGTTAGCTATTTTGAAGCCATAGCGATCGCCCAAAGTATTAATTTGTTTTAACACCGAAGCTAATTTAGTGCGAGGAATCACGCCATCTTGGACAAAATAATTAGGACTAATATTTCCTGCGGCAGCAAAGGCTGCTTTTCTTCCTTTCCATAGTTTCATCCGCGTTTCTTCATCGTTGGCCCAAGTAATATTGCGCGCACCATTATTACGACAGATCTGGGCTACTTTGTGTTTATTCGTCTTAACTTCTACCGCTAACCCATCCAACTCAATTAGCAAAATAGCAGCTGCATCTCTGGGATAACAACCGGTCTTGACAGTTTCTTCCACCGCATTGATTGTAAAATTATCCATAATCTCCATGCCTGCAGGAATAATGCCGCCACTAATAATGCCTGCCACCGCAGCCCCAGATTCTTCTATGCTAGGAAAGTCCGCTAAAACTGTACATACCGCTTCAGGACGTTTGAGAATTTTGAGTGTAACTTCAGTCGCAATGCCTAAAGTTCCTTCTGAACCTACAAAAACTCCTGTGAGATCATATCCTGGCATTTCAGGAATTGAGCCCCCAACATCAATAATTGAGCCATCGGGTATTACAAGTTTTAAACCTAAAACATGATTGGTAGTTACTCCATATTTGAGACAGTGAACCCCACCGGAATTCTCGGCAATATTACCCCCAATGGAACAGATAATCTGACTCGAAGGATCTGGCGCATAATAAAATCCTGCACCACTTACAGTCTGAGTAACCCAATTGTTAATAATTCCTGGTTGGACGGTAATGCGATGATTTTCGAGATCGACATCGAGAACCTGTTTCATTCTTGCTGTCACGATCAAGACACAATTTTCTACTGGTAAGGCCCCACCTGAAAGTCCTGTTCCGGCACCTCTGGCTACCCAAGGAATATCATTATCGTGACAAATTTTTACTACCGCAGCTACTTCTTCTGTGGTGCGAGGTAAGACTACAACCCCTGGACGTTGACGATAGCTAGCTAAACCGTCACATTCATAAGTGAGTAATTCTTGTTTGCGACGTACCACCCCATCTTTTCCAATAGCAGTTTCTAATTGCTTGATAATCGGTTGCAATTTATTGGTTTTGGGAGAGATGAGGTTACGAAGAATCATTTACTTATTTTTCGAGGTTGTGTTCTTCAATTCTACAATTTTTGCTGATTGTTGATGACTCACTTATTACATTTATCTTCTATTAAACTAGACGATTTTCCTGGGCAAAAAATTTTGTTCTGATTTCTGCTAAAACTTGTTGTGTTCCCTCAAAGAACATGTTGTATTCCAAATTTAATTTTGTAATTTCAATCTTTTTTTGCTCTATTGCCTGGTTTAGAGTCAACTCCTTATTTGAATAATTCTAAAAGTTGTGGTTCTAAGGCTTGTCGATAACTTTGAAGCCGCAACTGTATCGTTATTGCTGATTCTGGATAAATTTAATTATCTGGCTCGATAATTAAATAGTTTCTTAAATGGCTGTTGCTTAATTGCCATTTATCTTGTCATGAGAAATTTTTCTTGATGACTGAATTTTTAGGTTCTTTTGTGGAATTTTCTCACAATTTAGCCTAATTTTTGATCGCCAGTATCTCAAATTTCTATTATTAGAAAAAATCCTCAATTTTTAAGCTTTAAATTTGGCTTTAAACTTAATTTGTGAGAAATTCGCGTTTAGAGGTAAAAAACAGGATTTAACCACATAAGTACTTCTGAGCGCAAATTAGTTAATTCTCCTGACAGTCCTTGTTTAAACCATTGAGCGATCGCATCTAGGGGAGAAAAAACAGTTCCTGTTTGCCAGGGCAAATCCTGACCTAAAGGAGTTAAGTGATTGCCCTTAAGAGTTCGTAACATAGTGCTATGGGGAAAGCATTGGCTTAAATTCAAGTGCAAATTCTTGGTCTGATCTATGGTGTCATTACTGAATTTAATCAGGAGATTACGAGTTATTTTGTAATCATTGGCGATTAAGTTTTTAGTTTCCTCAGGACTGGGCGTAAATTCGAGATCAAGAGCTTCAGTAACTGGTATCTGTTCCCCAAAAGGAAGAGCCCGATTAGCAGGATAATTATTAAATGAAATCAGAATATTTCCCGCTCTTTCTACTGTAAACAAACTGCCGATGAGCAAATGTAACTTGCAACCCATACTATGACCAATGCCATAGATTGGCAGATAACGTTTGCCCAAAGCATCCATAGCGTGGAGGCGATCGCAAATAGTTTCGAAACGATTCAGAACTTCCCTAGCAATACTTAAATGATCGAAGGTATTGAGAAAAGGTGTGGCGACAACAGCAAATCCTGCTTCCCCTATTTGTTCGAGAAAGGAACGATAGGATATTTGGGGGGCTGTAGCAACAAAAGCCCCTCCCAGAAAATGAACCATGCCGACAATTTCTTGTTGGGGAAGATACACCCAACCGCCAGAAAATTCTTGCCACGCCATAAATCAGTTATCCCCTTATCAGTTAATAAATATTAGTTTACGTTTTTTAGTAAACGGGGATCAAGATTATGGCTCTTCGTTAGAATAACTCCATAGGAGAATTGAGAGTAGACCTATCGAAACTATTTACGGTACTTATAAAGGACTAAAGAAAAATCAAATCAAGCAGCTAAAAAGACTTTACCATCAAAAGCTGCCCGTAGATCGCTTAACTACTACGGAATTTGCTCAGCGTTTAGCTGCGATCGCCACAGAAGTAGGTCAACCAGTATGTACTTATATTAATCGTCGAGGACAAGTGATTAGGGTAGGAGTGGGAACCCCAAATGAGACCAAAATTCCTCCTTTAGAATTACCTCGGTATGGCGCAGAAAGATTATGCGGGATTCGCTGTATCGCTACTCAACTGGAAGCCCAGCCCCCTAAAGAATCGAGCTTAACGGCAATGATTCGGCAACGACTTGATGCTCTAGTGGTCTTGACTCTGACAGGATCGGGGAAAGAAAGAAGAGGTGGTGGTGCGACAGGATATATCCAAGATACCTATCTAGCTCATTTGTTACCCCAACCAGATTTAGACCTAGATACTCAGGAATATTGGTCAATTTCTGAGCCGATGAGTTTAGAATTTCTCAGTAGCCAGGATTTTTTGGATTTAGTCGCCGGGTTAGAAGCCGAATTTGAACGAGAATATGTGGCTCAAGAAGTAGAAGAAGGTCACGATCGCGTTATTATCGTGGGATTACATACCGATAAAACTACTGATAGAGAGTTTGAGGAAAGTTTAGCCGAATTGGCAAGATTAGTAGATACCGCAGGCGGTGTAGTTTTACAGACTATCTCGCAAAAGCGATCGCGTCCCCATCCCCAAACCCTAGTCGGTGCGGGAAAAGTTCAAGAAATTGCCCTCAAAATACAAACTACAGGAGCTAGTTTAGTGGTCTTTGATCGGGATCTTTCCCCTGCTCAAGCCCGGAACCTCGAAAGTCAATTTGGTGTTCGAGTAGTAGATCGCACTGAAGTTATTTTAGATATTTTTGCTCAACGGGCGCAATCGCGCGCGGGGAAATTACAAGTAGAACTGGCACAATTAGAATACATGCTGCCGCGTCTCGTGGGAAGAGGACAAGCCATGTCTCGTCTGGGAGGTGGGATTGGAACTAGAGGTCCTGGAGAAACTAAACTAGAGACAGAACGCCGTAGTATTCAAAAGAGAATTACCCATTTACAGCGGGATGTCACCCAATTACAGGCTCATCGTTCCCGTTTACGGAAACAGCGCCAAAAACAAGATATTACCACTGTCGCGATCGTGGGTTATACCAATGCCGGAAAATCTACTCTAATTAATGCTTTAACGAATTCCGATGTCTATGCCGCAGATCGTTTGTTTGCCACTTTAGATCCGACGACTCGCCGTTTAGCCATACCCGATCCTGTTACGGGGAAACCTTGTAATATTCTGTTAACAGATACAGTGGGTTTTATCCAGGAGTTACCACCTTCTCTGGTCGATGCTTTTCGCGCCACCTTAGAGGAGGTCACAGAAGCGGATACTTTACTTCATGTCGTGGATTTATCCCATCCTTCTTGGGAAAATCAAATTCGTTCTGTGATGCAGATTTTACAAGAAATGCCTCTGGCAGTCGGACCAATGTTATTGGTGTTTAATAAATTAGATCAAGTTGATAGTGAAACTCTGGCCAAAGCTAAAGAAGAATATCCTTTAGCTCTGTTTATTGCTGCCAAAGAACGTCTCGGTTTAGCAACTTTGCGGGAAAAATTAAGACAATTAACATTTAGCATTTAGCAAGGACTATTTAAGCGGACTTGATTCCACTTGATCTGTTTAAAGTTTAGAATTCAACCGCTGGAAGTATATTAACTCGAAGAGGTCGGCGAAGCCGCGCCTCCGGCGAGCCGCTACGCTGGTCGCGCAGCGCTGCCTTCGGTAGATCTCATTATTTTAAGATAGATCTGCTCTTGCTACCCGATAACCGTCTCAAAATTTGCCTAGCTCTACGTCTAGTTGACCTTGTGCCTTGGGAAGCTTTCTTTTGGAGAGAAGCTCTTACACGACTATATTTGTCTCTAGTTTAATGTGTATTGTTTTATACCATTGCTTTTTTTCTTGACGTTTTAGATGGTTGAGATTTTTTAGTTTGTTTTAGAGGACGCAAATCTTCTGTAATGCTGAATTTTTTTTTGGTATTACTAGCTTTTAATAATGTCAAAATACGTTGACATGTTTTGTAACAACCAATGGTAGCTAGTAGTTTATGTTCTTCGTAAATACCCCAACGATGGTTGGCTAGTTCTTGGGAATAGTATTTCATTTTAATTTGTGTGTAGAGAGGTATCTTGAGTTGTATGTATATTAAGTTCTGTGATTACCTAATTTTACAACCGTAAAAACACGTAATTTCCTTTTTTTTCTCAATTCTTCCGTATTTGAACTGAAATTATAATCTCTATGTCTATCTGAATTTTCTCTTAAATACTTCAAATAATGCTAGTTGTAACAAGATATTTAAATTTTGCAACGGATTATTAATTATTAACTAATTATTAACTTACCTTCCTAACTTATTAGGAATTCCCTCACAACCACCAGGAATCGTTCCTCGGCTTTTTTCTCCACACCAAGCACAAAGATAATAACGTTGTTCTTCGTTGAGACGTCTCACTTCTGATAGATTGGCTCTTTCTACGACAACCCCCGTATGTTCACCTGTTTTATAATCAGGAATCCCAGTGCGAGTTCGAGGAGTGGCGGTTTCGGCTTGACCGTAAAATAAAATTGTTCCCTTGAGATCTGCCGCTGTCAGGTTCGCTTCGTATAAGATAGTACGAGAAAGATTGGCCTTGACTAAATCAGTATAAGAAAAATTGGTTCTTACCATATTGGCATCGCTTAAATCTACCCAACGCAAATCTTGACCTGATAAATTCGAGCCAGCTAGTATGACTCCTAGATCGATTACTCTAATCCCGTGAAGACGATCTTCAGCATATCCACCAGCACCATCAAGCATAGGTCTACCAAGACGATTATCTCGCTGGAGAGGAGTTAATAATCGAGATTGAGATAAAAAACGAAGAATTTTGGCTTTTCCTATCGAATCAACACTAGATAAAATAGCAGCAGTCCGCCCTTCAGCGATCGCTCTTTCCTGGGGCCAATCTTCTAATAAACCTTCATCATTGATAGTAAGATCGGAAATTCCCTGAAAGTAAGAGTCAATAGTTTGTTGCTGAGTAATGCGATTTTGCTGAATAGTTAAATCTCGGGAAATGATATACTGCGCCCAAGCAACATAGACTGCTAAAATCGCGATCGAGATTTGCCCTAAGGCTCCTACCCATTCCGCCCAAGAACCAAATTCATCGTATTTGAAATTGTTTAACCAATTATCAACGCTCTTATAAAAACCAAAATATTTAAGTAATACTGCGATCGCTAATAGAAATACCATAAATGTTAAAAGATTGCTCCTTTCTGCAGGAGTGAGGAATTTACTAATTAATCCTTTAACAGAATCAAGAACTGCTCTTAGAGATAGTAATAAAGCGCCGAGAGCACCCAAAATGCCAAAAATGGCAATGTTAAACCATAATCCAATTCCCATCACAGCTAAAGAAATTAGGATCATTTGGGATTTGGTTAAGGAGATTTTGTCAGGCAAGGATGGTTTAACTGGATGCTTGATCGAAGTAGCAGTTTTGTCAGGTTTGTTAATAGATGGAGAAATTTCAGTTTCTGTTTGACTATTCTGATGATTGTGGTTGCTATCTGAGATTGAATTTTCAGGATTAAGATTAGACTTAGTTGGTTGCTCTGTCATTATTGGAAGTAAATCAGATATGGGAAAAAGTCAGGATTACCTTGAAAACTAGCTTAACGCCTTAATATGTAGCTGTACAAATAAACCTAGGTTTGATACGAGTTCGGGAACAAAAATGGAATGTGGGGCCTGATCTCTATTGGTGATCAGAAATCGTTGATCAATTATATCGCGAGTTTAATCTTGTTATAGACTAAAAAACTTCGGCGTATTTACCGAAGTCGAGTCAGGAGAAATCAATGTTATCAGAGAGGAGAAAATCTAGAAAATTTCCAGTTGTTAGCTCACTACCAATACTTCTCGGTTAACAAGTTGATTATTTGATTAAGCTATGAGGAGATTGGGTTTTGAGGATTTAGGGACAAGTTGTTAATAATTCCCCATTCCCCTATTTCCCAAACTCCCTATGGCTATTCCTAGAAAATAAAAAGTCTTAGAGAGCGTGTTTGATAATTTAAAACTAGGTAGATACTTGACTGGAAGAACTCCAAGTTAAACGTCTTAACATAAAATTTATCATGGCAATATAGATCATGGTTTCGCTGGTAGTCGGTAAATATTCATAATCTTTGCTTAAACGACGATACCGCCCAAACCAAACGGACTTCAATGCGCGGAATTTAGTTCCGCGCCCAGTCCTCCCAAAAGTGCGTTCTACTACCCATCGTTTTGGTAAAACCTCAAACCCTAGGGGATCTTGGTTGCTATGAATTGTTTCGACTATCCAATTAAACCAACGTTGAACCCAAACTTTTAAGGGTTGACCATCATAACCGCCATCGACCCAGATTATTTTCAAATTGGGAAAACGGTGACGAATTCGGAAAGAGAGTAAGTTAAAACCTTTTCTCTCTTGAATCGAGGCACTATGCACCATCACAGCCAGAAGTAAACCCATCACGTCTACGTGAGATGTGGCGTTTTCGCCCTTTAATAAGCTTTCCTCCATCAAAACCCTTGGATAATCCATGATGCCCTGTGCGAATAGACTGGGTATCCGCGATCAGCGAAGATACTGTTGGCAAATATGCTACAAAAATCTTACATAAAGTATTACTAATCGCCAGAGTAAAGATTTCTCGTTATCGTAGTACTACTAATTTCATCTAAGATTACTTTCGCCAACAGTATCAGCGAAGCTGGCACTGCGTGGTCTCCCAAAGCGAGGCGCTACGCGATCGCAGCAGAGGATTCGACATTCCTTCCTGCTTTGACTCGAACTTCTGCCCTTACCGCATCATGAATTTTTTGCCAGACTCCCTCTTTTTGCCAACGACGGAAGTAATCATAAACTGTCTGCCATTTGGAAAAATCGTGAGGTAATAACCGCCAAGCACAACCAGCACGGATAAGATAGAGTATGGCGTTAGTAATTTCTCGAAAATCCTGTGTTCTGGGTCTTCCTCGACGATTTGCCTCAGTGTAAAAACTGGAAATTTTTAACCATTGTTCATCTGTTAAATCAGTATCGTAACTTGGGCGCATCATAGAAGAGTATTTTTACCTAATTCTAAGTTTCTTGACTCATTCTATGATTTTTCAAACATGCTCTCTTAAACGAGAAGTATTGACCAGTTACAGACATTGGAGCAGCAACAGAAAGTAGCTAGAGTTTCCTATCGCAATGGTCGGGGTAGTACTAGTCAGATGTTAGGAATGTCGGATTAATGCGATCGCTTAACTGAGAAGATTGTTGAGGTTGAGATTGAGAAAGATGAGGCTGTGAGAGAGCTTAGGCAACTCATCTAAAAATAAAATAGACTTTTTTAGCCCTCGGATGCTGGTTTAAAGAAGACAAGGGGTACAAGTATCATAACCTGGGGTGGCAATGCTCACTGATGTGACATTTGTATCTGTTCAATTTCCCATAATTTTCTCTTGAACCATTAGTTACCCTTATAACCCTTATCCAATCTGGGTTCTAGCGATTATTCAATTACAGAGAAAACAAATTATCGGTAATTGAACTTTGTGAGCAATAGTTATAAGTTGAGATCTAAACTAACAGAGTTCTTGATTGAGCTGTGGTGAGGCCTTAGCCTAATGATCGAGATTTTGCTTATTTATCAGGATTAATTTCTCTAAGCGAATGTTTGCCATACCCCAGAATGAGATGTGATCGCTTGATGAGGTGATTTTGAATTCGCCAACAGTATCCGTTCCTTAGCTTTACGCCTATTAGATTAAAATTCTAGTTGTTACAAATACTTAATCAAAAGTTGAATATCCTGAGAAGGCTTGAGAGTGGATACAGTTATGGGATAAATATTGGAGGTTGGAGAAGGGGCAATAATTTGGATTTTTTTGAGATATATAATTAATACTAACAATATCTCAAGTATGGCAAAGTTGTCACCAATACATCGACGTGCTCCCAATCCAAATGGTAAGAAGTAATTTAAGGCAAAGGATTTCTCAAGAATTTCTATGAATCTATAGGGATTGAATGTTTCTGGATTGTTCCATATTTCAGGTGTTCGATGAACAATAAAAGGGCTAATCATTATAATATGCCCTTTCTTGATAAAATAAGAACTTATTTTAATATCTTTTGTGCAAGTTCTCAATAAAACCCAAACTGGTGGATAGAGTCTTAGTGTCTCGAGTATAAATGACAAGGTGAATTTTAAATTATTAAAAATCGTAGAAAAAGATAATTTAAAGGGATCAATATAAATTATTTCATTCAATATGTTTTGGTAATATTTTTCTGATTTTATGAGATTTAAAAAAATCCAAGAAAGTGTAGTTCCAGTAGTTTCATGACCTGCAATAAGAAATGTTTTTACTTCATCACGAAGCTGCTGATATTTTTCTAAGCCGTCAGGAAAGGATTCATTTTGAATATTAAGAAGATGAAATAGCAAATCATTGGGGGTGTCACTATCAGAGGAATGCAATCTCATGGAGATAATTTCGTCTACAGCTTTATCTAATGAGTGAATTACATTCTTAAGTTTCAGATTATTTGATGTAGGTAACCATAAAGGCAGTGGTATTATTTGAGACCATCTGTTTTGAATTAAAGGGCTTCCTTCAATAATTATATTTCGGACTTCTTTAAAATATCTGTAATTATGATCACATCCAAACATAGTAAATAGAGCTACATCTAATGCTAACTCTGACATTTCATTGGAAAAATTCACCAGTGAATTATCCTGATATTTTTCGGAAAAAAGTTCTAGACGATTTGTAATGGTGGAAATAGTTGTACTTATAGATCCCTCTAATCTTCTTCTTGCAAATTGTGGGGATATTGATCGACGTTGCTCTTTCCATATGTTTCCTTCGCTAGATACAAGACCATTACCTAAAACACTTCTAAACCGACTATTTTTAGAAGTTTGAAGATTCTTCTTAGTAAGTAATTCCTCTATAAGAGTGGGCTCATTAATTAAAATGACATCTTTAAAGCCAAGCCTGAATTTAACAATGTTTTTTTTAAAAGACTGCAATTCTTGCAAAAAGCCTAATGAATCAGCCTGAAACTTCTTTATATTCTGAAAACAATTTGTCTTGGAATAAATAGGGATGGTTGTAGTCATTTGAGTTTTCTTAAGAAATGAGAATTAAATAAAGAGCGAAACTTTTTTTGAATAACTCACATAATATATAGCGTTTTTAAATGAGACAAGAGAAAGCATTGTAGTTTTCAAGGTGAGGAAAATTAAAAAGTTTAAGCTCTACTAAAAGCTGAAATATCTTTTTCATAATTCGGAAATTTTTACAGAAACGATAACATCGTCTCAGGAGATTTTTTAAAGATAGCCAAATAGCTTC
>JASJDR010000165.1 GCA_030065615.1 Xenococcus sp. MO_188.B8
TAAGAACACATGGCTTTGATTCGATTAAAGGGGCAATTAGTGAAATGAGTCATAATCTGGGTTATATCCTTACCTTTTGTGCTTAATATTCATTATCTTTGATTATCTTATGTTTTCTTGATAATGAAACAGCCCTGCCTCCAAGGAGGGGTTAGGGGTGGGTTGGGTTAGGGGTGGGTGACTTCCGCGCAGCGGCACTATTCTGTCAGAATTTTCCTCACCAAAGTAACCCCACTACCAAAAGCAAAATCTAACACTTGAAGGTTTTTATTTTGTTTTAGCTCATCCATAAACTGGTATACGGTATAAGTATAAGTATTATCCTTACCATACTTTTTTGATAGTTTAGGACCTATGCTGTCGTGAAACAAAATAAACCCCTGTGGAGGAACTAATTGTTCAAAAGCTTCATAGTCAAATTTTGCCTGTTCCTTAGAATGATAACCATCAATAAAGAGAAGATCGACTTTCTTCAGATTTGAATAAGCTTCTGTTTTAACAAACTCTTGGGTGGTGAGTAAAAAATGTTCAATATTATCAATGCCAAAACTGTTAAAATGTTCTTTAACCTTTTGCTGATTAGTCCAAAAATCATCAACTAAAGAAGGATCGATAAAGATAACTTTTCCTGTTTCTAAGTTATCCTTGATTCCTTTAGCAAGTACTAGGGGACAGAAACCCCTCCAAGAACCTATAACTACTATAGTTTCTGGTCTAGCAATTCTAACTAACCCATAATAGAGCCAACCTAAACCCAGATTCAAGTCATCCAAACGTTGGGAATGACCCATTCTTAAAAGTTTGGGCTCTTGGAATAAATTATCGATCCAATCCTGCATAAAACTCCTAATATTTAATTAAACTTCTGAAATAAATTCTTCAAATTTCCCCCCCTCACTTCTTGATAATTTATCTTGATAAACGAATATTATTTGAAAAGGATATCCTAGTTTTTTCTGTATATGTTTTGTTAAAGAATCCTCTTCTTGCTCTGTCAAATTTCTTGCAACCACTAAACGTGCTTCTATTTGCTCTTTGGTTTTTTGGACAAACTGACGTTGTTTAATTGGTGCAATCTTTTGCAGACTAACATGAGGAACAACCGGCCAAAAACGCTCTCCAGAAGGAAAAGTTAACAGATTTCTAGTTCTACCTAGAATACGTTTTAAGACAGGTAGTCCTCTGCCACAAAGACAAGCCTCGCCAACTTCCGCATAATCTCCCAGTTCATAACGGATTAATGGCATAGCAAAGTTATGCAAAGGAGTTACCACTACTCTGCCAATTTCACCAGGTTGACAAGATTCTCCTTTTTCATTTAAAACCTCCAAGTAAACTACTTCTGACTGAATATGATAGTTTTTATGTTCAGGACATTCTATCGCAAGACACCCAGCTTCATTTGATGAATATACATCTGAAACATCTACCCCCCATGCTTGCTGACAAATAGAACGGACTTTTTCATCCACTACTTCACTAAGCATCATAACTTGCCGAAGGTTTGATAATTTGATATTTTGGCTTAGAGATAATTGAGCAAGAGCAACGGCATTGGAAGGATAGGTAACTAAATATTGGGGATTCTCTCTTGATAACCACTCAAGCTGTTGGTCTATATTGGTATGAATATTTAGCATTACCATCGAACCAGTCTTATAAATGCTGGCAGGGGCTGTTTCCCAAGTTGGCACTTTTTTGCCATCGGGATATGGGTCAGTATTATCTTTGAAATATTTAATAACTGCTAGCTTACTATTCAAATCCCTCTGATACCACAAATGATAACGTAACATAATAGCTTGATAAAAAACACTACTTATATTTGAGTTATAAGTAGTTAATGGTTTTCCTGTAGAACCTGAAGTCCTTGAGGGAAATACCTGACCATGATGTTTAGGGAGAGATTGACAGATTAACTCTTCGCCATTTACTTGAATATCATCGCGGGTTATTATGGGTATATTTTGCCACTTGTCTAAAGTAATAGGATCTTCATGAGGCTTGATTCCTAATTGCTCTAAACGTTTTCTATAAAAAGGTATAGTTTCATAAGCATGAGATAAAAGAGCATCTAATTGTTGAAGTTGATATTCTAAAAGCTTTTCTGGCACCAACCTTTCACTTTTTTCCAGCTGGTAAGCTAGAGCCATGAAGATCGCTTGAGTCGGACTGGGAAAAGCAGGCCATTTAATCTCAGGAAATGCTGATTTAAACATATCAGAATTGGTCTAATTAATATTGGAGTATTGACACTCCCTAATCCGCTGACGCTGAGATTAGGGATTCTTGGTTCAACGAGTCTCCGTTAGACGGCAGGCTATTGCCAACCGCCCAAGAGGGAGTCTCTCCCCAAGCGTAGATTCCTGTGTGCCCCACAGTATTTAGCCCTTTTTTTAAAATATTAATGCTGGCTGCAAGATCCCTATCTGACCCATAGCCACATTGACAAATATGAGTACGGGTCGAAAGAGATTTCTTAATTCTTTCCCCACAAGCAGGACAATCTTGTGAAGTGTAGTGTGGTGGCACAGCGACAGTTATCTTCTCAAATTTCCAGCCGTAATATTCAACCCAACTACGAAACTGAGTCCAACCAGCATCAGATATTGATTTCGACAATTTACGATTACGAACTAGATTCCTCACACTTAAATCTTCATAGACGATGCAATCATTAGAAACACATACGCACCTTGCTAACTTCACAGCATGGTCTTTACGTTGCCTACTTACTTTTAAGTGTTGTTTCGCTTTGGCGACTCTAGCTTTATGGTAATTTTTTGATTGCCTAATCTTACTATTCTTAACCATCTGCTTTCCTTTCTTTCCTTTGCCAGGATTTTGGTACTTACGAGATAGTCTTCTTCCTAAACGATTAAGTCGTTGTTCACTCTTACGATAGAATCTCGGATTTTCTTCTGTCTGCCCAAATGAATCAGCATAGAAGTATTTTAATCCCATATCTAGACCGATAGCTTTGCCTGTTGGTTGCTGAGCTTCTTTGACTTCGATAGCGATACAAAACTGACAGTAATAGCCATCAGCTCGTCGAACTAACCTTACTCGTTTAATTTCTTCTGGTTGATAGAAATAGATGTCACGACTACCAACAAGTTTAACTCTGCCAATATTATTTTTATCAGTAAAAGTAATATGCTTTTTAGTCTGTTCGTCTAGTTTCCATCCAGATTGTTTATATTCAACTGAACGAGAATATTTTTTAAACTTAGGAAATCCTTTCTTCCCAGGTTTATTTTGCTTGCAATTGTCATAAAATCTGGCAATACTTGACCAAGCTCGCTCAGCAGATGATTGTCTAGCAGTAGAGTTTAATTTATTGGCAAAGTCATACTCTTTGGCTATGACACGACAATATTTATTAAGGTCGTATTTGTTAGCTCCTTTATTGTCCATCCAATACCGCAGAGCCTTATTGCGGACAAATTGGCTTGTCCGAATAGCTTCGTCAATTGCTTGATATTGATGTTGCTTTGCTTTGATTTTATACTCTATTACAATCATAGGGTTATGCTATCATGATTGATTAGCACAAAAAAGGAAATTACAGCCCCTGCTCATCCCCACTCTGCTGCGCTGAGAGTATGGTCTTCGCGCTATCTACGATAAAAAACAGTAAAGCGCAAACAATATAATCCACTTTTCGATTGTACGGTTTGAGAAATTACTTTCTAATCAACATAAATAAATAATAATTTTAGTAGAAATTCAGCTCTTTGCTTTAGAGAAAAAATAGTAACCGTCTTGAAGCAAGAAATCTCAAGACAATTACTATTATTAATCAAACACTGTTAAAAGTTCTTAAAAGAATTAACCAGGACCCTCACCACAAACATTGTTAAATGCATTCTCGTTAGCTGGAGGTGGTCCCTCGAAACCATATCCTGGTCCTCCAGCAGGAGATGTTACGTCTGCGCCTGGTACAGGCTGACAAAGAGCATATCCCGGAGGGTTGCCTCCTGCCAATTTTGCTGATTCACGATCACTCAATTCAGACCAGAGATTATTGAGAAATTGCTCTGTACTCATAATCGATTACCTCGCTTTATTCTTTAATCTAGCCTGATTATAATTGAAATTGGGACGATGGATTAGGCTGCTAATTATAAGAATTGTATCTTGAATAATTAATTTTGTATTAAAAACGAATTTCTTCTTTCATAGGATTTGTATGATTCCATAGGACTTGTCCAATTTTTCTTAGGATTAGTCCAGAAACATTGTAATTATCAATGAAGGAGAAAAACAATGGAATTTTTCACTGAATTAAGCGATCGCGCTGCCGAACAAATTTCTGGTGGCAAGAACGATCAGTGGGGCCCCCCTTTTCCAGGTACAGAGCAAGAAGTACCACCTGGTCTGTTAAAAAATTTAAATGAGGATGGTAAAATTCCACCAGGGCTAGACCCGACGGAAGGGGATCTACCTGGAAATAAAAATGGATTTACTGATGCAGATATTGGTCCTGTCCCTCCAGGATGGACTCAACCTTAGGAGTAGTCCAGAAGCATTGTAATGGGTGAACGTAAAAATGCGTGGGAGATAGGAAAGAAAAAAGTCAAAAGTCAGAATTGATAAGTGTTGATTTTTGGTACTCATATTATTTTTCAACCCTATTACCTTCGGCGATCTCGCTCAATAATTTTTCCCTACAGTCTTTTTCGCTCACCCCATTGTAGTTATAATTGAAGGAGAAAAAAATGGAATTTTTCACTGAATTAAGCGATCGCGCTGCCGAACAAATTTCTGGTGGCAAGAACGATCAGTGGGGCTCCCCTTTTCCAGATACAGAGCAAGAAGTACCACCTGGTCTGTTAAAGAATTTCAATGAGGATGGTTCAATTCCACCAGGGATAGACCCGGGGGATCTACCTGGAAATAAAAATGGATTTGCCGATACAGATCTTGGTCCTGTCCCTCCAGGATGGACTGTTTAGTTGCTTTGGTAAACCACTAGATGAAATACCCAATTGTCCAACAACATAGTGAAGAAGATTGTGGTGCAGCTTGTCTGGCTACTGTTTCTCAATACTATGGACGCAGATTCTCTATCAGTCGTATCCGAGAAGCTGTGGGTACTGGACAATTAGGTACTACCTTACTAGGACTCAGACGGGGAGCGGAAACATTGGGATTCAACGCCCGTAATGTGCAAGCCTCCCCCGAACTCCTCGATAACCTCGACAAAGCTCCCCTACCAGCTATTATCCACTGGAAAGGCTATCACTGGGTAGTTTTGTACGGCAAAAAGCGCAAAAAATATATAATTGCCGATCCTGCTGTGGGTCTTCGTTACCTAACTCGCAAAGAACTAAACAAAGGCTGGAAAAATGGGGTCATGTTGCTCCTCACTCCCGACGAACTGCGCTTTTACCAACAACCAGAAGAACATATCGGAGGAATTGGACGTTTCCTCAAACGGGTTTTACCCTATCGCCGCATCTTAGTTGAAGTTATTCTGCTTAACCTAGTTATCGGGTTACTAGCCTTAGCTTTTCCCTTTCTCCTCCAAATCCTCACCGATGATGTCTTAGTGCGAGGAGATACCCAGTTACTCACCACGGTAGTAATTGGGGTAACGGCGATGAATTTATTTAGTAGTTTTCTCCGCTTCATTCAATCTAACTTAATTGCCCATTTTGCCCAAAGATTAGAACTAGGCTTAGTCTTAGAATTTGGCAGACAAATCCTCAGTTTACCCCTCAATTATTACGAATCCCGTCGCAGTGGAGAAATCACCAGTCGCTTGCGAGATATTAGGGAAATCAATCAACTGGTATCCCAAGTAGTAATCGGCTTTCCCAGCCGATTTTTTATCGCTGTAGTTTCCTTTGGCTTAATGCTGTTTTATAGCTGGAAACTCACCATAGTTGCCATCTTGGTAGCAGGGATAATGAGTCTTTCGCCCTTAATTTTCCTGTCTACCCTACAACAAAAAACCCGTGCGGTATTAGTTACCGCAGCGGAAAACCAAGGGATGCTAGTAGAAACCTTTAAAGGTGCCTTAACTCTCAAAAGTACCAATGCTAAACCCCAAGCTTGGGAAGAATTTCAAGAAAGATTTGGTCATCTGGCAAATGTCACCTTTAGTACAATTCAAATTACGATTCTCAATGGTATCTTTTCTGGTTTGGCTTCTGGATTAGGCGCTATTGCGATACTTGGGTTTGGCAGCACTTTAGTTATCGCTAAGGTATTAACTATCGGTCAACTGCTGGCATTTAACAGTATGAACAAGAATTTTACAGCTTTTATCAGTTCTGTAATTAATTTTGTTGATGAATTTGCCCGTGCCAAAACTGCCGTAGAAAGATTAACCGAAGTTATCGATAGCACCCCAGAAGATGAAGAGGAAACCAAAAAAGCTTGGATAAACATTCCCGATTATACAGATATCATTTGCAGTAAACTTAACTTCCACCATGCAGGTAGAGTAGATTTACTTGCAGATTTTTCTATCACTATTCCAGGAGGTCAAGTAACTGCCTTAATTGGTCAGTCTGGTTGTGGTAAAAGTACCTTAGCTAAACTAATTGCGGGACTCTATCAAGTTCAATCGGGCAATATTAGTTATGGTATCTACAACCAACAAGATTTAGCCTTAGAATGCTTGCGCGAACAAGTAATTTTAGTACCCCAAGAACCTCATTTCTGGAGTCGTTCGATTTTAGAGAATTTTCGCTTTAGTTATCCCGATGCTAGTTTTGAACAAATAGTTCAAGCCTGTAAAATTGTTTGTGCCGATGAATTCATCAAAGAGTTACCTGATAAATATCAAACAGTTTTAGGAGAATTTGGGGCTAATCTTTCTGGAGGACAACGACAGAGGTTAGCCTTAGCTAGAGCAATGGTTAACAATCCTCCTGTGTTAATTTTAGATGAATCTACAGGGGCACTCGATCCTGTTTTAGAAGCCAAGGTACTAGATAAACTTCTGTCTTATCGGCAGGGAAAAACTACCATTATGATTAGTCATCGCCCCAGAGTAATTATGCGTGCCGATTGGATTGTATTGTTAGAAAAAGGAACATTGAAATTACAAGGAAATCCCCAAGATTTGCAGCAATTAGAGGGGGAACATTTACACTTTTTAATTCCTTGACCAGTCAATTGCGGAGATTGATGATTCGTATTTTAATTGTAGATGACCAAAAAACTATTCGAGAAAGTATCAAGGCTTGGTTCGCCGAAGTCAGCGATTTTCAAGTAGTAGGAACAGCTACCGATGGTTACGAGGCGATCGCTCAAGTCAAAGAGTTACAACCAGATATTATCCTCATTGATATCGAAATGCCTAATTTAGATGGTTTAGAAGCCACTAAACGCATTTCTCAGCAACATTCCAAGATTAAAATCCTCATCCTTACTAATCATGACAAAGACGATCTGATCGCTCAATTTCTCTATGCTGGTGCAGAAGGCTATTTGCTGAAAAATATGGCTTCTCAGGAGATAATTAGGGCAATTCGCTTTGTTTCTCAGGGTTATACCGAAATTAGACCCAGTATCGGCATAAAAGGTAATACTAGCAATCTGGTAAATGACAGATTACCACAAATCAGTTCCTTATCCAATTCAGACTCATCATCCCAAATTACTCCGGCTAAGGAAGATACCAAACTCAGCAGTCTTCGTCTAGCTACTCCCAATCAATTTTTACCCCCGATAAAAAACTGGCTCGTCATCTCAGGATTAGCTTGTCTGGGTATTTTTACAGGAGCGATTGTCATATCCAGTTGGCTCGAATATAAGGTTACTGTCAAAGCGCCCGCCAAGATTCGACCGATAGGGGAACTGCGTATCGTTCAAGCGGCTACAGCAGGAAAGATCGCCAGTATTTTAGTCACCGAAAATCAACAAGTCCAGTCAGGAGAGTTAATTGCACGGATCGATGATGCTCGTCTTCAAAGCCAAAAACAGCAACTATTAGGTAATATTCAACAAGTAAAACAACAGCTAACTCAACTCAATAACCAAATTGTCTCCATACAAGCCCAAATAGCAGCCCAAAAGAATTTACAACAACGCAATCTTGCTTCAGCACAAGCTAAATTAAGACATCAGCAACGTCTCTATCAAGAACAATTAATTACGACAGAAGCACGAGTCCAAGAAGCTCAAGCAGCAGTAGAATTAGCCCAAGAAGAATTGAATCGATATCAGGAACTAGTTCAAACTGGAATAATATCTGAATTACAACTCAAAGAAAAAGAAGCCGCACTCAAAACCTCTATTGCTAGACTTCAACAGATGAAAGCTAGCCTCAATCCTAGTTCCGGAGAAGTCGAAATGGCACGAGAACAAATAGCCCAAGAACTAGCTAGAGGTCAAGCTACTTTAGCTAGTTTAGATCGAGAACAAAGGCAACTCAATGAGCGTCAAACCGAAATTTACAATCAACTTAGTAACTACCAAGAGGAATTAAATCAAGTCGCTACAGAATTAAATAATACTTTGATTCACGCTCCTCTCTCAGGAATAATTCAGGTTCTCAATTTACGCAATCAAGGACAAGTAGTTAGCCCAGGAGATAAGATTGCGACAATTGCTCCGATTAATTCTTCTTTAGAAATTAAAGCTGCTGTAGCCTCTCAAGATATAGATAAGGTAGAAGTAGGACAAACTGCACAGATGCGAGTTTCCGCTTGCCCCTATTCTGATTTCGGTACACTTATGGGAACAGTTATCACTATTTCTCCCGATACTCTAAACTCTCAATCTCAAACTGAAGAGATATCTTCAGACAATTCTAGTTATGAAATATCTATTCAACCAGAAAGTTTTAAGTTACATTCTGGTAGTCGCAGCTGTACGATTCGATCGGGAATGGAAGGTAAGGTTGATATTATCTCTAGGAAAGAGACCGTTTTAAAATTTATTCTCAGAAAAGCCAAATTAATCGCTAATACAGATAAAAAATAATTTAGAGATTTATATCTAGATATCGGGAGACGGGTGCTGGTGGAGTTAGCAGCTTTTACAAGGTGAATTCGATGACTAGGAGAGCGGAAAAAAGTGAGGGAGATAGTTTAATATGAGCTCAAAGTAGTATTGCTAGGCATCAGTCCCATGATTTGGCGACGTATCTTGGTGCGAAATGATAGCACAATCGCCGATCTACACTACATAATCCAAATTGCTATGGGATGGAAAGACGAACATCTACACCAATTCCTGATTCATGGCGTACATTACGGCATCAGTTATCCTGGCACAGGGGGGTTCCATCAACAATGCCCATGAAGTAAAACTATCCCAATTTGGCTTGCGAGAAAGAGAAAAATTTAGCTACGAATACTACTTTTTTTATTTTATTATCTGATTCTTCACAATTAAAGGATTACAGCAAAAATTTCTCTTAAATTTGGAAATTTGTAAGATTTGTTACTAAAATTGCCTGACACTTTTTAACGAGAAAGCTATACTATCTCCTGGTGTTAGAAAATACAAATAAAAAAATATCAATCAATACTGGGGATATTCCTTAGATACATTGAAGCTAGAGAATTGATATTGTTAGTTGTTGCTATAGGTGTTTTGTAGCAAAATATACTAAAAATAATTATCTAGTAACTATTAAAATATTACAATCCTCGGCTTTTTTGTAAAAATATATATTGTGGTCATCAAAAAGCAATAGGTTACTCCAAGTAAACTATTATTTTCAACAAGGTGACAACTTTATTTCCTTCTTGACAAACCAACAAAATATTATCTGAATATAATCTAAATCTTCAAGGAAACTTCATACTTTTTAAGTAGTATTGCTCATGAAATTATCTCAGATGTCAGACAGAATTTTTATTAGAACTAACAAGCTCCTTGACCAGTTTCTCGAGGAAACATATGACATTTAGTGATTATTTTAAGTTTTCAATAAGAGCCTGTTTGTTTGAACCAACTCCTTCCCTCGGGAGAAAAGCATAAAAAACTGATAGCAATCCTAAAGAAACTATAGGGTTACTTTCCTAGAGCAACCCTAAAAATAAAACGTAAGTTGAGCCTATTAATCATGAGTGTAAAGGATTATACCCCATCTAGTATTGTTTCAAGCAGTTGGGTTAACAATATTCAACATAAATCAAGTAAAGCCTGTTTTCTTTCCCGGAAAGCAATTGATTTATTAAAGCCCATCCGTAATTGGTTAAATAATATAACTATCAAAAATCCCGCAATTGCACATCGGATTTGTGCTGCTATTCCGACTCAATGTCCTTTTGCTAGAGAAGTCAAACTATTTGGCCATACTATATTCAAGATTCCTCCTCTTTGTAAATTAAATCCTCTCTATGATGAGATTGTGGCGCTACGTTTTCGTGCTCTTTGTTATTTAGCTGATGAATGTGGTGAAGATGTAAGCTCTTACTGTTAAGATACATACTTACCATGTTTCGCTACTGACAAAGGTTAACTTTGGCAGCCTAATTCTTAACTATGGCTATTATTGCACTAAGAGCTTGGTATCTAGAGCAGTACGAACCGATTAGACAAATCATCACCCAACCTTCGCACTTACGTTTAAGTCGCAGCAGTTTGCTCAAAACAGGTATGCGTGCTGACTTTTTAGACGAGCGAGAGCAGGTTCAGTCCTCTGAGTGGTTTGGATGTTATCTCGAAGGTAAGAATGTCGAGTTTTATATCGAGGGAAGTGGTTTTTACGTAATCTCGAATATTGATTTAGTTTCCCAAGAAATTTACTTTACTAAGCAAGAGTCTTTAACTGGACTAGATCCCATCATCTATTTTAGTCCTCAGATCGAATATCCTCCAGCACAAGAGATTATTCTGCCGATTTTAGAAGCTACTATTGCTAATTTATCACAAAGATCGCGTATTCCCTTGCAATTAGAAATAGCGACTCGTCCTGAAGATTCTCCTTTACGGGTAAGCAGTAGTCAATTTAAAAAGATTCGGAAAAGCTTAATTTACATTGCTGATCTTACTGCGATCGCGGTAAGGCCAGAAACCAAGTATAATTTGTTACCTAGTCCTAATGTCTGTATAGAGATGGGTTACGCGATCGAAAGCAAAGATCAAGGGCAGATTCTCTTCCTTGCTCAGGAAAGAGATGATCTTTCGGGAGAATTACCTTTTGATGTTCCAGGATATAAAGAGTTAAGATTCCGCACGGAGCAAGATTTACAAAGGAACCTGCCGCAGTTACTAGAACTACTACTAGAGAAATTTACTTTATTTCGTTAAATTTTTAAAAATTTTATCCTTTATTAACAAAAAATTCTTATTTAGAATTTTGTAATTAATGGTATATTGTTTAATATCTGTTGAGAACAATTCTTAAAAAGCAAACCTAACCCTGATCGCTGGTTACTGAATCGTCAGTCAGTTTTTCATAAGAAAATTTAACCCTATGGAATCATCTCCCATCCTTCAACTGAGAGGCATTAGCAAAACCTTTCCCCCCAGCAAAACCACTGTAGTTAATCAAGTTAGCCTAGAGTTACAACAAGGAGAATTGCTAGGGCTATTAGGACCTTCTGGTTGCGGGAAGACAACCTTGTTGAGAATAGTGGCAGGTTTTGAGAAAGTATCTCAAGGACAAGTAGTATTAGCAGGGAATATAGTAAGTGATCGCAACATCAATATTCCTCCTGAAAAACGCAATACAGGAATGGTTTTTCAAGACTATGCTTTATTTCCCCATCTCACCGTAGCGGAAAATATAGCTTTTGGCTTAAAAGGCAAGAAAACTGAGGCAAATGGCGGTATTTTTCACCACGGGCGCCTCAAAAATCATGAAATACAGCAAAGGATTCGTGATGTTCTCGAATTAGTTGGGCTTTCTACCCTAGAAAAACGCTATCCCCACGAACTATCTGGGGGACAACAACAAAGAGTTGCTTTAGCAAGAGCGATCGCTCCCCAACCGGCTCTAATCTTATTAGATGAGCCTCTGAGTAACCTGGATGTCCAAGTGCGTCATCGGCTCAGAGAAGAAATCAGAGCGATTCTCAAAGCAGCAGGTACAACTGCCATTTTTGTGACTCACGATCGCGAAGAAGCTTTAGCAATCTCTGATAAAATAGCCGTGATGCGAGACGGAAAATTAGAACAAGTAGGGACTCCCGAAACAATATATACCAAGCCCAGTTCTCGTTTTGTTGCCGAATTTGTCACCCAAGCCAATTTTCTGACTGCCAGACGAGAAGGACAAAATTGGACTACTGAAATTGGCAAAGTAGAACTGCCTAACGCCATCACCACAGGAGAATGCGATCGTGCAGAATTGATGTTGCGCCAGGAAGATCTCCTTGTTACGCCCGATCCTGATAGTAATTCGCTGGTAACAGTTAAGGAAAGACAATTTCTGGGAAGAGAATACTGTTACTGTTTAGAAACCGCTTCAGGAAAAAGACTCCACGCCAGAACAACTATTGGTAATCCCGTAGCAGTAGGTACGAAAGTCAAGGTATCGGTTATTAGAAATACCCCTTTATTTTTCCCTTTTTCCTCTTTGAACCAAGGAGAGTTGGAATCCCCTAAAATCCCTGCATGAAGGCTATCAAGATCTCTGTTGAAGTAAATTTCTTAATTGTTAGAGTTATGACTTAAGTACAATTAATATAAGTAAATCGAATTACAAATAAGCTGATGGGTAAAAAAGCAAAAATCAGGCAAAAACGTCGTGAAAAAAACAGTAATCCCCCTGATCTTCAACCAGAAAATCCCAATAATTTTATCAAACAAATTGAAAAAACAGGTTACCGCAAGGATGCAATCCAGCGATCGCCTGAAGTCCCCAGAGATGATATTGAGCCTGTAGTGTGATTTTGACCGCTGACCTGAAGTGACCCAGTGTGAGGATCTAGTGCAGTTACAAGCTTCTTAGCGCAGATCACATAAGTTCCTGATGCTAGCGGAAAATGGCGATTACTCTTCAGTTCCGAAAAGTACAATGCCAGCATCAATTAACAGCTACGCATCATAGACTGACCAATTATAGCGAACAATTAACCTTGGTGAATGGCTCGATTGAATGGCGGTGATTAGGGATACCAGCTTAACCTTATTTGTTATGTGCCGCGTTTTAATTGCAAAATAAGTTTTACATCAATTAACAATAGTATGAAAATTTGCTAAGGTTTGTTAAAAGATAATTGATTTCTCAGTAGTGGCTTCAGAATAGAACTTTCTGGCTTGTCACCATTTCTTAGCAAACTATTAAGCAAACTTATAGATTTATATCCTTATGGTTAATTTAGACGTGAGTTTTGATCGCGATTCTACTAATGAAAATGTAATTAACTCAGAAACAACAGAATTATTTCCCAGAGATTCTTTTAGTAATCGGCATAATGGGCCCAATCAATCAGAAATTGTCCAGATGCTTGAGGTTTTGGGAATAGCTAGTTTAGACGATTTAATTGATAAAACGGTTCCCGGGACAATTCGTCTCAAAAATGGTCTGCAATTACCGACAGCCTTAGATGAAGCAGCAGCATTAGCTCAATTAAAAGCGATCGCGTCTAAAAACCAAGTATATCGTTCTTTTATTGGCATGGGTTATTATAACTGCATCACGCCCCCTGTCATCTTACGCAATATTTTAGAAAATCCTGGTTGGTATACGGCTTATACTCCCTATCAAGCAGAAATTGCCCAAGGAAGACTCGAAGCTTTATTAAACTTCCAAACTATGGTGATTGAGTTGACAGGTTTGGAAATTGCCAATTCTTCTTTGTTGGATGAGGGCACAGCCGCAGCCGAAGCTATGAGCATGAGTTATGGTGTTTGCAAGAATAAGGCTGAAGCGTTCTTTGTAGATTGCAGTTGTCATCCTCAAACCATTGAAGTTCTAAAAACTCGCGCTAATCCTTTAGGTATTGAGTTGATTATCGAAGATTTCCGTAAGTTTGACTTTTCTACACCTATTTTTGGAGCCTTACTACAGTATCCTACTACAGAAGGTACAATTCACGACTATAGAAAGTTTGTGGACAAAGTTCATGAAACCAAAGCTTTAGTTACCGTTGCCGCAGATATTCTGGCTCTAGCTTTACTAACTCCTCCAGGAGAATTCGGTGCTGATATCGCTGTCGGTAGTACACAACGTTTTGGTGTACCTTTAGGTTATGGTGGGCCTCATGCTGCTTATTTTGCCACTAAAGAGAAATACAAAAGACAAGTTCCAGGGCGCATTGTGGGGGTTTCTAAAGACGCTAACGGCAAACCGGCTCTCAGACTGGCTTTGCAAACTAGGGAACAACATATTCGTCGCGAGAAAGCCACCAGTAATATTTGTACGGCTCAAGTTTTACTAGCGGTGATTGCTGCGATGTATGGAGTTTATCATGGCTCCGAAGGCATTAAACAAATTGCCACAAGAGTTCATAAGCTAACGGCAACTTTAGCTACAGGATTAGCTAAATTAGGATATACAATCGCTACAGATTCTTTCTTTGATACTCTCAAGGTAGAAGCGAGTAATGCTCAAGATTTAATTCAGGTTGCGGCGACTGAAAAAATTAATCTGCGTTTAGTTGATGATCATGCTGTGGGGATTTCTCTCGATGAAACCACTAGTGAACAGGATTTAATCGATCTTTGGCGTATTTTTGCGGGAAAAAATGAATTACCTTTCCTCTTGGAAGATACCATCTGCAATGACCTAACAAATTTACCAGAATCCTTGCAACGTACTAGTAAATATTTAACCGATCCTGTATTTAATAAACATCATTCGGAAACTGAACTACTGCGTTATCTCCATCAACTAGAAAGCAAGGATTTATCTCTCAATACCTCGATGATTCCCTTGGGTTCTTGTACCATGAAGCTGAACGCGACAGCCGAAATGATACCTGTTACCTGGGCCGAATTTGGCAATATTCATCCCTTTGCCCCTACATCCCAAACTAAAGGATATCAAGAGTTATTCGCTGATTTAGAAGACTGGTTGGCAGAAATTACAGGTTTTGCTGGCATTTCCTTACAACCTAACGCAGGTTCTCAAGGAGAATATGCCGGTTTACAAGTAATACGCCAGTATCATCGCGATCGCGGAGAATCCCATCGTAATATCTGTTTAATCCCCGAATCTGCCCATGGAACCAATCCCGCTAGTGCGGTCATGTGTGGCATGAAAGTCGTGCCAATTAAATGTGGTAGTGAAGGCGATATCGATCTGGCAGATTTACAAGCCTTAGCAGAAAAGCACAAAGATAATCTAGCGGCCTTAATGGTGACCTATCCCTCAACTCATGGGGTATTTGAGTCAGGAATCAAAGAAATTTGTGCTATTATCCATGAACATGGCGGACAAGTCTATCTTGATGGGGCAAATATGAATGCTCAAGTCGGGGTATGTCGTCCTGGAGATTATGGGGCAGATGTTTGTCACCTCAATTTACATAAGACTTTCTGTATCCCCCACGGTGGTGGTGGGCCAGGTATGGGTCCGATTGGTGTTGCAGCCCATTTAATCCCCTATCTTCCCGCCACGCCTCTCAATTCAGAACAGGACAAAACTATTGGTTTGATTTCGGCTGCACCCTGGGGAAGTGCCAGCATTCTCACCATTTCTTGGATGTATATTGCCATGATGGGAGCCCAAGGTTTAACTGAGGCCACAAAAATAGCTATCCTGAATGCGAACTATATGGCAAAACGGCTCGAAACCTATTATCCAGTATTATTTAAAGGGGAATCTGGTTTGGTCGCCCATGAATGTATTATCGATCTGCGCCCGCTTAAAAAACACGCCCGGGTAGAAGTAGAAGATGTAGCCAAACGCCTGATGGATTTTGGTTTCCACGCTCCTACCGTATCTTGGCCCGTAATTGGGACAGTGATGATCGAGCCGACAGAAAGTGAATCCCAAGAAGAATTAGATCGTTTCTGTGATGCGATGATTGCGATTTATCAAGAGGCAGAAGCGATCGCCAATGGAGCAATTGACCCCGAAAATAACCCGCTTAAAAATGCTCCCCATACTGCCGAATCTCTGATCTGTGGCGATTGGGATCATCCCTATACCAGAGAAGAAGCTGCCTACCCTGCACCTTGGACTAAAGTACATAAATTCTGGCCTGCCGTCGGCAGAATTGACAATGCCTACGGCGATCGCAATTTAGTTTGTTCTTGTGAAGGTATGGAAGCTTATAAGTAATGTAGGAATATAGGGGTTGAGCAAAGCCAAAGCCCCTATATTTTTGTTCTCTTCCAGTTTGCCTATGGAAACATAAATCTTAATGTCTGAATATTTAGAGTTATTACAGTGGCTTTTATATAACAGCCTAATCCCTCTAATGCCCATACCTTTAGTTTGGTTTGGTGCATGGCTCATTGGAGTAGATCGAGATTTGTTATCTATTTTAAGTAATGGACAAATATGCTTCTACTGCACTGCAATATCTGCAACCGCAATTCGTGACATTGTTACAAAAGCCCCGGAAAGTAGCCAATTTATGGGAGTATTTGTAGGTGGGATTATTTTTTGTATGATTCTGTCTACATTTGCTTATGGTGTAGCTGCCACCGTTAACCATATAGATGATAATGATTCAGATAAGGGTCATAGCCTAGCATGGACATCTATCTTCGCTGCAATTTCAACTACAATATTAGTAGCATCATCAAGAAAAATCCTGGGTTTGTTGTAATGAGTTATGACTACAAAAAAAACAGAAATGATATCGATCAAAAGTTGATTGACGCAGCCTATGGTGCTACATCAGGAGCAGCAGTTGGTGCCACTGCTGGAGTTTTAGCAAATACAATAGCTAGTGAACTTGTCATCAGTTCTGCGGCTTATAGTATCATCCCTGTTGTTGGAACAGTAGTCGGAGGTGTAGCTGGTTTAGCTATTGGAATTGGGGTTTTAGGAATTAACCAAAAGCCAAAAAATATCTCTGATGAGAATAAAACTGAACATTAGACATGTTATTTTAAAGTAAATCTTTAAAATGATAGTGATCAGAAATTACTATTGGTGAATAATAGACGTAGCTGCACACCTTAACGAACTTTCTTAGTTTAGGCGAAATTAATAATGGAACTAAAAGAACTCCACAGTCAAGATTTTAATTTATGGTTAGAAAAAATTGCAGCTTCCATCAAAAATAGAGATTTTGAAAGTATGGATTGGGATGGATTATTGGAAGAAATAGAGGATATGGGTGCTAGCGAAAAACGAGCTTTAAGAAGCTATACCAGACGTTTAATCGACCATATCTTAAAATTAAAATATTGGAAGTCAGAAAAAGATTATAATCAAAAACATTGGGAAAAAGAAGTTGTAAATTTTCGATATGAAATAGCGCAAATACTCAAAGAATCTCCCAGTCTTAAAAATTATTTACAGCAAAATTATCATGATTGGTATGTTAATTCTGTTAAAGCAATGCAACGAGAATTTACGATTCCGGATGATAATTTTGTCTCTTCAGAAACCATTATGAATGAAGATTACTTTGGATAAAAAAGCTTAATAAATTAAAAGATATTGGATGACTAAAGTACATAAATTCTGGTCTTCTGTAAGTAGGAGAGATAATGCTTACGGCGATCGCAATTTGGTCTGTTCTTGTGAAGGTATGGAAGCTTACAAATAAAATGAGAAATAAATAATGTAGAGGATTTGTTTGGCACCGCTATCCTTTAAATTATTCTTTTCTTCCAGTTGCTCTCTGGGAAACAATACTTGTTATCTATTTTAAGTAATGGACAGCTATGCTTTTACTGCACTAGCAATATCTGCAACCGCAATTCGTGAAGTGTCCCCAGAACAGAAGCCACAAGCATTATCGGTTATTGGCTGGTAATAACGTTTGTGGTACCTTTTAATAGGTGATACATTAAATTCTTTAGGAAACAAATACATTAAGAAAAAATCCAGAGTTGTTTTCTCCAAGTAACCAAGCAAAACTGCAAGAGTTCCAAAGCGAATTTCTATAATTTTTTGTTCTTCTAATATCCTATTAATATCTTCTTCCTCTAATAATTTAGACTTTTGTAAATACCAACCTAAAGGTTTTCTATAATTCTGTTGAATTAAATTAGACCAATCAACGGCAAAAAAATCAACTGTTTCTTGTTTAATCCAGCCTCTCATTGAGAGAATTTCTCCCAAGCGCATATAGCCCATATAGCGCATATTATGACTATCCATTTGAGCTTTCAAGGCTACATTGATCTGAGGAATGGACACTAAATCAGCTTCAATCAATATTTCTCCAATACGTTTTTGAGCAATTGACATAATTAAAATAGAACTAATTTTATCAATAAAAATATATTAATTAGATTCACTTAATTAATTATGACTATCTTGAATTTAATTAGTGTTTAGTTAAAATAAACTTTTGGTACTAGAGCGTTAAGTTATGGTGAATTACTTAAGTTATCATTTCAACTAAAAACATACTCGCCTTGAGTAGCCAAAGTCTCCAAAGCAAATTTGCCTAATATTTCGTGGGCAGAAGCTGTCGGATGAAGTAGATCCCAAAATAAATATTCCTCGGGTTGAGCACAAATCTCCGGATTACTTGAGTCTGGGTCGGCTAAACTGACTGCTAAACTAATTGGGTCTGAATTCAAACAAGGATCAGAAATATTTGTGAATCCAAAGTCTTCTGGATCAGCCAAAATATCATTAAAGAGGTCATTAACATCAAGTGGCATTAGGTTAATGCCATTTAAAGTACCGCTTAATTCATCTAGAGTTTCCTCTAGTAGGGAATTATGCTGTTCAGTCAAATCTGTAAGTTGAGTGGGAGAGACGGGGCGATTAGGGGTCTGAGCAATCGGTGTTTTCCCTAAATCTGGTAAGTTTGGTACTAGAAAATTACGAGCACCTAGATTGAAAAGAGATTCGATAGAGGTTTCTAAATTATCAACTACCCCCTCTGGGTCAGCATCAGGAACAGTCTGATAATCATTCGGTCCGCCCCAGATAATATAAAGAGCATCCGCAGTTGCTAACTGTCCAGCTTGTTGATGGTCATTAACAAACCATTCAACTTGTCTTTGCACTCCGGGGATAAACTCACCCAATTCCCCTGCACCATTCTGTCCTGTTTGAGCACCACCAAAAGCAAAATTAACGCTATTCGTAGTAGTAGCGCCGTTGAAAAAGGGACTCACCTCAAGACCAGAAGAAGTCAACGTAACCGCAGAAGGAAGCGGTATTTCAGGACTTAACCGAGACAATTCAGTCGATGGAGCGATCGTAAGTTCTAAATCTGCTACCAAGTTATCTACCCAGACTGGTCCATTAGAAAAACGCCCTTCAAAGTAGGGAGGACTTGGGGGAATAACTGGGATGTCGAGACCGAAAAGTTCTTCAAATGACTGTAAAGATGTAGTGTAATTAAAAATATTGCCGGGATCTGAAAGACTATCACCAAAGACGTATATTTTACTGAAAGTTGGAACTTTCTTCGGCAGTCTAAAGTCGAGCCCTGTTACAGCACCACTGCCAGCTAGATGTATCTCCATACGAGAGACATCTGTAACATTGAAAGCTATTTCCTGAAAACTGTTATCGCCCCGATTTTCAATTTCTATTACTTCGAGAATATTGGAATCATCATCAAATAAAGTAATCAAACTACCTTCTTCATCAATATCTAGCAGCCCAACACTATTAATACTTGCCAGTTGATCGAACTTAATACTGATAGTGCCACCTACTGCATTATCATCTGGATCGCTAGAGTCTCCATCTTCTGAGATAATCAGCACATTTCCCCAGTCTGTTGCTGAAAGGTCAAAATCTTCTCCGGTTATGTTGTTGGTATCAAACAGCATAGCTCCAAAATCGGAGGAGCTTGAGATACTAATACCTTCGAACTGATCAGTGATAATAGTTCCAGCAGCTAAATCACCTGCATCAAAGTCAATCTTAAAAAGTTCATCCATAGCAATCTCTTGATTGGAAAATTTTGGGCTCAGAAAAGTGTAATGAACAGATTTGCTAATCCAAACATAATAAATGTAAATCTATTGCAATAAATACAATAGTCCTGTTTTTTAAATTACTTTCAATTTTTTGTCGTTGGGCATTGCTGACCGCGGAATGCGGTCAGCGCAGGCTCCGTCGTCTCTTGGTGCGCGACGCGAAGCTAGTCCTTTAGGGCGTTCCCTCTCTTGGTCAGCACCGGGAAGGGGGGAGTATTTTGTTAGGTTCTATTGGTTCAACACCAGGAATTGAATTGTTATCCCCCATTCCCGCCCTTGCGACTGTCGTCGTCGCGG
>JASJDR010000166.1 GCA_030065615.1 Xenococcus sp. MO_188.B8
CTCATCTACGATGCCCGCAATTAGTCCTAGATGGTCGATGTCCTGAACGTCAATTTCAATAGGTTGGTTCTGGTTCAATGGCTCAAATTGAAATACTTTTCATAAATATCTCATCTTTCAGCCAACCTGCGGAATGTAGGATTGATTTTAGTAATGCTCAAAATATTACAACTGGCAATATCAATCAAGCAGCAGCTAAAGCCATCATAGATTCAAGAGAAAAAGTAGCTCAGTCTGATGCTGCTCGAGATTTAAAGGATAGATTGACAGAACTATCTCAAGCTGTTGCTGAAATGGCTAAAGCTCTTCCTGAAAATCAGCAAGAACAAGTAGCACGAGACCTGAAAAGCTTGACAGACGAGGCTACTTCCGACTCACCTCGCAAAAGTTGGTACGAACTTAGTGCAAAAGGTTTAATAGAAGCTGCTAAAATTGTGGGCGAGATAGCAGAGCCGGTAATTACTGCTACAAAAGCTGTTCTTACTCTATTGGCTTCATAATCTTTATCTTTTGGTTAATAAGACAAACTGCATGACATTTAGGTTTTTTGGGCAGGCTATCTATGGTAAAGATCTTCTATAAATCTGCCTGTAAAATGTACAAACTCAACAAAGATCGCCTAACTGGTTGAAAAGCCGATGATTTGGTTAAGGGAAAACCTATAAATCTCGTTGATTGATAAGATTCGATAAGATCTAGCTCAATCCCAATTTACTAGCAGCTTGACGCTTCCGTGCTTCTCCCCGCCGATCATAAATCGCCGTGGTATCGGCAGAACTATGACCTGCCAAATCTCTTACTGTCAGGACATCTTCACCCTTAGAGAGCAGTTCAGTACAAAAGATTCTCCGAAAATCGTGGGGTGAAAAATGGGCGATGCCACAAGCTTGGGCCCTTTTTTTGATCAACTTATAAATCCCGTCCCCATTGTCGGCAAAGTGCCTCAGTTCGACGTGTCCAGCACGGGTAACAGGACAAATCAACGCCCCAGGTAAAGCTGTTCTCACCTGCAACCATTCTCTAATCAACTTCATTGCTTCTGGGGTCAGATAAACGAGGCGAAATTTACCCCCTTTACCCTGTTCGATGGTTAGCTCTCCAGTTTTGAGATTAAGGTCTGATAGTTTAAGCCGTACTAATTCCTGACGACGAATGCCACCACAACGGAGGATGGCAATCAACGCAGCATCCCGCAGATCGATAGTTTGCTGACCCTGCAAACAGCAGTGAATTAGTCCACTGATTTCATTTGATTCTAAAGCCCGACCTCTGCGCTTTCCCGTTCCTTTAACATATTGAATATCCACTGCCTTTTGATAATCCTGTGCCGTCATCAAATCGAGGCGATAGGCTTCAGTGAGGACACGACGCAGGGCAGCGATCGCTTTGTTAGTGGTAGCAGGAGCGTATCTTTGACGGAAGGCAGCAACCACCGCAGCCGTATGATGATAGCGTAACTTGCTCCAGTCGAGAGCATAGGCATCACATTCCCCTGACGTGAGCAGTTTGGCGATCGCATTGAGGGAAGAGAGCATGGCTCGGCGCGAACCCACAGCGAGAGAATTCAAATACACTGCTGCGGGATGGAGAGTAGCGGGGACTGGAGCAGTCAGCTTAAGTTGTTGAGCCTGAGAAATCAGATAGCTGCTCATGAGGCAACCCAGATTAATTTCTCTTATTTTCCCATTCAGATGCCACTTTACATTCGATTTGACAGCTTATTTCTAAATCCTCATGGGCTAAAAGCTAAAAGCTAAAAGCTAAAAGCCAAAAGCTGATAGCTATTGAGAATGTCTTTTTTCGAGAGTGATTGAGACGATCTACTTAGGAGATTGTTAGCACCCCGCCCCACCGACAAACCAGACGGGAAGAGAAAAGCAGAGAAGACAACACACACTCACTCATTACACACTTCACTCATTCATCACCACCACATCACACACTAGGCGCGAACTATTTAATTAGGCGTATGACCAGGGAAACTGTCAAAGGTTTAACTGTTCAATACCCGCAGCTTCCAGGAAATCGAGCGACCGATTTAAAACCACTGACTTTTGAATTTTGACTTGCTATTCATGTAATGATTATAGATGTGGTACTGATTATAGATGTGGTACTGAAAAAAGAAAGAATGGTAAATCCAACGCATCTAGCCATACTCCAGCAAGGAGTAGAGGTTTGGAATAACTGGAGAAGAGAGAATCCAGAGATAAAACCTAATCTCAGAGGTGCAAAGCTTAATAGTCAACGTCTTGAAGGTGCGAATTTTAGTCGCGTAGATATTAGAGGTGCGAATTTCAGTAAAGCTTATTTAGCTGGATCGAATTTTACGGAAGCAAAAGCAGGATTACAGAAGCGATGGATAGCTTTCTTGCTTACTATTTCTTGGTTGATATCAGGTTTATCAGGATTTTTGTCTTTGTTTCTGGGTGCTTTGATATCAGGGGCTCTTGACCCCAACGGTAAATTTTTTGTTTATGGAATTTTTTCTTTAATTATAACTGCCGCTTTTTGTCTTATTACTTGGCGTAAAGGTCTTATTACTGCTGCTGTAGCTGTTGCGTCTGCTCTTGCAGTCGCAGTAACTGTAGCGGTAGCTGTTCTTGTAGCTGGAACTGTAGGCATGGTTGAAGTTGGAGATGGATCTGAAGCTCGTCAAGCGGGAATTGGAGCTATCGCTGGTGCTTTCACTGGCGTAGGAGCAGGAGCTATCGCTGGTGCTGTCGCTGGTACTGTCGCTGGAGCTATCGCTGTCGCTTTCGCTGCCGCTTTCGCTGTCGCTGGAACTGCCACTGTCGTTTTCGCTGTCGCTGGAACTGTGCCTGAAACTTTCGCTGTCGCTGGAACTGTGCCTGAAACTTTCGCTGTCGCTGGAACTGCCGCCGTCGTTTTATTGGGACTCTATATTGGTTGGCGAGGCATAAAAGGAGATAAGCGAGATACTTGGATTCGCCCGATTGGCATTGCTTTTGCTGCTACAGAAGGTACAAGCTTTCGTGGTGCTGATTTGACTGAGGCTAATTTCACAGGAGCTAAACTCAAAAGTACGGACTTCAGAGATACCATCTTAATCCGTAGCTATTGGAAAAAAGCTGAGAAGCTTGACTGGGTTCGTCCAGGAATAACTTATCTTAAAAGCTCAAAAGTACGTCAACTAATCATTACTGGTGAGGGTCAGAATCAAAACTTTAATCGTCTGGATCTACAAGGAAATTATACCGAAATCTATCAAGGAGAAGTTAAGATGAGTGGCGATCGCCATATTCAAGCGGGCAGGGATTACCGTGAAACCCACGTCAATGACCAAGGTACTTACGTTGAGGGAGATTACCACAATAATCCAGAACAAAAACAAAACCTTGCTCAAGCAGCGGTAGAAATTCAGCAACTTCTAGAAAATTTGTCTGAAACTTATCCTACATCAACAAACAAAGAGAAAATGGTAGTTATCGGTGAGGTAGTTGACCAAATTGAGAATAATCCTACACTGAAAGCCAAAGTTATCAATGCTCTCAAAGTTGGAGGTACAGAAGCCTTTAAAGAAGCTGTTAATCATCCGCTGGTCAACATTCTGGTAGCAACTATCGAGGGTTGGCAGGATGCTTAAGAACTTTTGATGAGAAAATAGACTAAATTAATATCATTTTTGCATCAGTTTTAGACTAAATTCCAATAAGTTCTCATTGCCAAATTAAATTTAGAACTTTCAAAATTCAGTTGACACTTGTAGAAACTTCCTTAGCTTTACCCCTTATAGATAAAAAGATTCTTGGTATCATGGTCTATAGTTTGGATATCAAGAAAGTTTTTTTCTCTAATAAATAGTTAACAGTACATTTTTTTATAATTAAATCTTTTGATAATGATTCCGATACTTTTCATGACTGCTGAGCCCACAAGTGCCTCACGTCTGAGGCTTGGTGAAGAGTTCCGTGAAATTCATCAACAACTTCGCCTGTCATCATCAAGGGACTACTTTGCCATACACCAGCGCATGTCGATACGTCCCATAGACATGACCCAAGCATTTTTGGATATCAACCCATACGCAGTTCATTTTTCTGGGCATGGAACAGCAGATGGGGCACTATGTTTCGAGAATATGCTTGGAGAGATGCATCCGATTCATCCCGAAGCATTAGCAGCTCTCTTTAAACAATTTCCCAACATTCAGTGTGTGATTTTGAATGCATGTTATTCTATCGCACAAGCAGATGCAATTGCAGCCCACATTCCATTTGTTATTGGTATGAATAAGGAAGTAGGAGATAAAGCTGCAATTGCTTTTTCAACAGGTTTCTATCAGGCATTAGGGGCTAAACGTTCAATCTCAGATGCTTATGAGTTAGGTTGTGTCCAAATTCAGTTACAGGGCATTCCTGAGTATCTAACTCCAACTCTAGTACAGAAAACTGGGCAAGCTAAACATATTGCTATAGAGAGGTTAAAATTACAGCATAAGCAAGTACAGACATCTGATAATTTTCCTCATGAGCTTGAGATCGATGGTCCATCAGGTGGTCGAAAACCAAAGAGCCGACTTATAGAAGATTTGATATGGAAAGCCAGCACTGTAGAGAACTTTATTAAAAAGCGCATGATCTTGGAAGAAGCTTCTAATCTCGATCCATATGATCCAGTTGTATATCGTCTTCTTGCTTGGTTTAGTCAAAGACTAACTGATTATTCTGCTGCTATTCGATATGATCATCAAGCCATCCACATTGATGGCAGCTATGGGAAAGCCTACGTGGGGCTAGTTATTTCTGGAAATCGAACAGGTGATTATGCTACCTTACAGAATGCTTGGGTTTCCCTTAGAAACGTATGCAGTGAAACTGAACGCCCATTCCATGAAGGAGCATATTGGTATGCTGACTCACAAGAGAGTTTTGGAAACTACGCTGAGGCATATAAGTGGTTCAAACATATTACTGAAAATTGGTGGGAACCACTTAGTAAGTATGAGGAATGGCTTCAAGAAGATGCTAGGAAGCAAGTAAATCTGTTGCACGATAGCTTATCTGATAAAATAAGCTTGCAGCAAGACGTGCAGTAGATTCTTCGTTAAAGCACAATTTTCTCTTTAGTCTTTGATTACTCTCGTAGACCTTAATGGGGTAAGTATTGCTTGAGAGGGCATTCGCTACAATTGGGTTTCTTTTGCAAAACAAAAGCCTGAAAATCCTAAAATGGATCGCTGCGTAAGTAGGGCGCGAGCCGAGGTAACTGTAAAATAGTGCAAGATAGACCTCAATCACTTACCATATATGGCTTTCAGAATTATGTATCCCAAAAAGTGAATATTTTACCTCTCAAACATTGCCTAAAACATACCATTCTCGGCAAAGTTTAAACTCTGGAAGCACCTTTTATCAAAGGTTATAGCTTTTAGAAATAATTCTACTCAGCGTTCTTTTTCGGCAATGTTTTTTGAAATAGACAAATCCAACAAAATATTTTTTATTAATCCTGAAGCCTTTATATACAGAGGGTTTTGATTTAGAGAATAAAATTATCAAGCGATCGCTAATTGATAAGATGAATAATTTTAAGTTAGCATCTCAATTTATCTTGTTATTAATCTATTACTTGATTACCATTTATTAAACTTCTCAGGTATTTAGTTTTAATAAACAAAATTGTTTATAGGTATCATCAAAACATTTTTCAATTTCCCGTTTTTTCCTATGTGCTGCGGCTGAAAATCCCCAGATAATCAATGTTGATATAAATAACAATATAATAACGTAGAATTCTATAAAAATTCGTACTACAGAAAATAGTAAAAGTAGAAACAATGTAGTTACTGTCAATAATCCTACATTTATCATGAACTTGGTGAATGGTCTAAAAAATAAAAGAAGTAATTCTACAATAGTTTGAGGTGGTATTGTGATTCCTGTATCGATTGTAGTACTTATCTGTTTGTCAATAATAAAAGGTTTAGTAATCCATTTCAAGAAATCAGCAACTATTCTAGGGCTTCCTAATTTTTCTATTCCTGCCTCGACTAATATAAGAATTTCATTTATGATTAGTTCTAAAATATTTGAATTTTCTGGTAATCTAACAGGACTTAATATATCTAAAAAATACCAGAAAATTGTAAGTAAAGCCTTTCCTTTAGTCCGACTGAACTGAGCAGTACAAAACTCAATACTTATTTCTTCCTGCTTTTGACGTTTTTCTTCTGGTAAGTCAGCCATAACTTCTCCTTTAATCCAAGAAACAGTTCTTAGTAAAGAAGTCCATTGAAAAGCAGTTATTCTTAATGGTCTAATAAATTGTAATATAGGTAATAGCCAACTTTCAGCTATTCCCCTTTCTCCTAGAACTTCGTGAAATAGAACAGATATTTCTAGAAAAAATTCTCTTGCTTTTATTCTATATTCTTTCTTTTGATCTTCGTTAAGATGATATTCCTCATCTAACATATCTAGTGATTTATAAATTGCAACAGGTAAATCAACTATTAAATGTAAAAATATACAGCCACTTAGCCTTATATCATTATTGAGATTTTCCTCTTTCAATAAATCCATATAATCGGAAAGGTCTTCTGAGCTTTCCCAGTTAAGGTATCTTTGTTGGAATTGTTCTACTAATTTCTCTGCCCAGAATTTTAATTTTTCGTCTTTTTCATTCTTTGCATAGGCTAATATTCTTGTCTCGATAATTCCATATAACTCTTGAAAACCACTAGTGGGCGAATTCTGAACTATGCTAGTTGATGGTTGTTGTTGCATAATTGTAACTTTGAAGCTATGAAATATAAAGCAGTAGATTAAGTAGGTATAAATACATATTACTTTATTTCTGCACTGAAAATTGTTATTAATAAGAACTTCAATGCTTATCAGAAAAATTAGTTTACTGACTATTATCGTTAGCCACACAATAGGAATTGACTTCTACGTAGAGAAAACTTACTAAGTTAGGGATGATCTAGAATACATTTCTCTCTTATTATTTGAAGTAGAAATAATACTTTGAGGCAGCCATCATTGTGGGTCAATGTAGTGCAAACTTTTGAACTATTGGTTTATTCTTGCACAAGTGTTGATTTTGTAGTGATTATTCTAAAGATGTAAAAAACGGGCAGTGTTGCCAAAAAATTAAGCTGCACTACTGACACCGAATAACCTTAATTTATTTGAGACGATGAGAGAAAGTATATGAAAACGTTCATTCTAGTAGACTTTCTGAGGCTAATATTGTAACTTTTAAGATTAAGTGGCGTAATTTCTTTAGAGCTAAATGGCGTAATACAAATAAACTGATGTACCGTTGTTCAAGCCGACTATGAATAGAAAAGCACGAATCTATCATACGAGAATCTAGCCTGAAATGCTGACCAAGTAAGTATTTTCGCGAGCATACCCAATTTGCATATCTTCAGGTCAAATTTGTGACAAACATATTACATTAATCACAGACTTTTGCCATTAACTTTTGCACCAGGAAAAGTCCAACAAAACCGTAAACTTGAAATTTGTAGCAAAAGTTACAAGTTTTGCCACAATGGAAATAAAAAAAACTCACATCAGTTAATTTGTATTGCGCCAAATAACTCTGAAGATTTTACGCCACTTAATCTTAAAAGTTACAGCTAATATCGGCGCTCGTGTTTTTGGGGCGGAAAAGTATACTATTGCAGTTTACTTAATCTAAGTGTATTTTTGATACTTCCAGATGAGTTAAAGACCCTTTTAATGTTGTTTACTCTGCTGTGTTTCTACATAGCTTTCAAGCACAGCATTGATCCGAGTTTGATAACCTTTTCCACCTGCTTTAAAGTATTCCAATACTGATTTTTTAACTCGCAGCGTTACAGGCTGTTTAGTATCTGGTTGAATAACTGCTGCATTGTCCCAAAAATCAGCATCAAGTTCGGGAATATCGCTAAAATCGATGTCTGAATCCTCTACCTGTGCAATCTCTTCAGGAGTCATCGGTTTTTTGTATTTGCTCATAATAAATTCTCCTTTCACGACGGGAAGCAGGACGAGCAGAAATTAATCTGATGCGATCTTGTCGATTTGTATGTATAACAACGATCATAGCGACTTGATCAATGATACCGATACTGACATAACGGATTTCGTTATAGTCTTTTCGTTCATCACGGCGCGAGACAATGGGACTATCAAAAATTCGTTTTGCTGTCTCAAAATCTATTCCGTGCTTCTCAACGTTTTTCCGATTTTTGTCATCATCCCACTCGTACATAAAAATAATGTTAATACATTTTGTACATACAGTAAAGCCTAAACTTCAGTTGCTGATAATTCTAAGATGGATCGCTGCGTAAATATTGATAAACAGTGTCACGACTGATGCCAAACTCACGGGCAAGCACGGCTTTTTTCTCTCCTGCTTCAACACGCTGCTTCAAGTCAACAATCTGCTCTGGTGACAAAGAAGGCTTCCGTCCACGGTAAACTCCGCGCTTCCTTGCCAAAGCAATACCTTCCCGTTGCCGTTCCTTGAGAAGAGCACGTTCAAATTCAGCAAACGCACCCATCACAGAAAGTAAAAGTGTCGCCATTGGTGAATCATCGCCACTAAAGCTCAAGCCCTCTTTAACAAATTCAATCCGAATTCCGCGCTGGGTTTGGGTCTGAACAAGACGACGTAAATCTTCCAAATTACGTGCCAGACGATCCATGCTGTGAACAATGATCGTATCGCCTTCTCTGACAAAACTGAGCAGTTCAGTTAATTGGGGACGATTAACATCTTTAGCGGATGCCTTATCGGTAAAGACCTTATCCAAGGTCATCCCTTCCAGTTGTCGTGAGGGATTTTGGTCAATACTGCTGACTCGAATGTAACCGACCCGTAGTCCTGACATAGATGCTCATTTTTCCAAAAGTGTCAGAAAATAGTCTATGACCTTTGAAGAAAAGTGTCAACATATTCAGAAAATAACCCTATTCTGACACAAATTAGAGGAGCTGCCTGACGTTAGTTTAGGGTATACCCTAGATCGGCACTTTAAGGATTCCCCCCCCAACGTGGGATAATTCCGTTAATAGGTGGTTCAGTGAACCCCCAATAAAAGAGACCTTAAGCCTATAGAATCATCTTTTCGATGTACCACAACAGCACCTAATTTGGCATCATTGGGGTCTAATTGAGTGTGAAATAGAAATTCGGTTTCAGGATCGTAACTGTTGACGAGAGAAATCGCCTGGGTTTGCGATGAACGAAGATTACTAAGAGGAACATAAGCTGGTTGACTGTCAGAGGTAAAAGAGAAAATTCCCCTACCCAAAGCAGCAAAAAAGATGCCGTTTAAAGTTCCCAATTGAACATCAGCAGGGGGAGGGGTTATCGCTTCTTCCTTAATAAGTTGAGCGAAGGTAATTTTTTGATGTTCGTCCAAGAGACTCATAACCAATGAGCCTTGTCCTGGCTTTGATGTTTTAGGTGAAGCTGATGTATTATCTAACTTTTTAATGTCAGCTAATACTCTTCTTTGTTTCTTCCTTCGAGAAGCTTTACCCATTATCCATCCCCCATATATAAGGTACTAAGTTTCTTAGATTGTAGTAGCCAACTGAGAATATGATTTTGTATGCCATTGCTTGTCAGTAGTTTAACCACAATCTCTTTGATTATCGACCAACCTAGATTAATTGTCCCTTCTATTAATTTCAGATACGGTTTGAGCTTCTCTAAGGTATCAAGTGATAGTTTTTTTGAACTGAAATCTGCATTTTTAGGGTCATCCTCTTCCGTATCCACTACCCCCTCATATGAATAAATATCCCTTTTTAGGGGGGGGGTGGTTACGGTCGGTGGCGGTGGAGCAATCCCATACTGAGAGTGCATTCTCGACTGATGGAGTCGGGTTTCCGCTTCGATTTCTCGTTCCCGCTCGGCTTTTTCTCTTCTCTGTCGCTCTCGGTATTGCAATACCTCTACAGCAAAGGCTAGTTCTTCTACTGACAAACTGTAATAGCGAACCTGCTGTCCTCGTTTGCCTTTTTTTCGACCAATCATTTTTAGTCCCAGCTGCCCTACTAATATTCCTAGCAGCCACATCGGTTTACAATTCTCTGGAATGGTAAATCCCAAGATAGCTTTAATCTGAGCGCGAGTAGCAACTGCTGTCTCCCTCATCTGCACCACATCGGGGTCGGTGGCACAGATTTCTTCTCCTGCTAGTAGTCGGGCGAGTATCTTGGGTAAACCCAAAATATGACGAGCCAACCATTTGCTAGAGTAATTATGCCAATCCATACACAGGGGTAAATTATCTCTTTCTCTTAAGTCTCTTTGAGCTACAATCTGTGGTGGTGCGGGGTATTTTCTACCCGTCGCTGGATCGATAATTTCTCCTTCAGAAGGTAATAGCAGCGATTCTAAGGCAATTATTTGACCGATCAAGTAGCCCCCGGCATCTCGCTTGACCAATTCTTCAGTTACTGGCATTCCGTAATCGCGCTTAATTCGATATTTTTCACATTCAACTATTTCTTCAGGTTGAAGAAAATCTTTAGACTGACGGCTGAGGTATTCGCTGCTGCTGATGTTAGCAGCTTGAACTACGGCTAATTGATGAGCCGTGTCTAAATATTGAGCAGCTTCTTTTAACTCTGCTGCGACATTGGGATCGGCTGCTGATTCCCCAGCAGTCAGGTTATATCCCATCTCGCCCAATAGAGAATGTAAATCGTCCCGCAAATTATTTATCGAACGGTTGCGGTTGGCTTCGATTTCACAATAAGCATCTAACGCCCAATCTTTTTCTGCCCCTCGTCTGCCAGTTTCAGGGTCGATGCGAATTAAAAATGCTGTCATCTGGTTTAGTTCAAGCATCCGCTCCTTAATCTTGGCGGCATTAGTTTCTTTGTAGCCAAAAGGCGGACGGGGAGCGACCCAGATGTGTAGGGGAACTTGAGGACGATAGCGGTGGAGGGATTGGGCGCATTCAGTGGCAGTTTGAGATACTGCATGGAATGCCCCAAATACGGCATCAAAATGGTAGTTAGGAATATCAACCCCCGTACCTAAACTGGGAGAAGCCAGCAGAACAGCTATATTTTTCACTTCAGTAGAAATATCCTTAATAAACGCCACATTCTCTTCACTACCGCTATTTTCCGCGTGTATCGACCAGATGCGTAGTTTATTTTCAGATTTACTATCTAATTGTCCGTCAGTACCGAAAAGTGGCTGATTATCGAAGACCTTCACCGTCATAGCAGCTTCTAGTTTCTTGATAAACTTCTTGGAGTCAGAAACCACCATAATCTTCAAGCCCAGCATTAGGGCAGTAAAGATTTTAGCAACTAAGGCACTGTTATTATCACCTTCATATAAATAAACAGTTCTGCCCGTTTCCTTGTAATCATTCTTGATAATAAAGGGAACTTCCCCTTCAGGGCGCATGGCACGGAAGAAATCAACGGTAACATCATCCATGTGGGCATCCGCTAGCACCACTAATTTAGCCTTACGGATCAGAAATTCTAAAACCTCTAAAATCTCTGCCCTATGCTCCCGACAGGTTTTACTATGAAGCAGGTGAGCTAAATACTGACAGGCTTCGTCGATAAAGATACAGCCGTACTCATTGAGTTGGGTTTGTAGTTTATACAAACTATCGACGGTAATGGAAAGACCAACTGCCTTGGCTAAATCTCCTTGAGATAAAGCCGAATACATCGCCGTATTGAGCCGTTGGGAGAGGTTTTTGAGCAGATTTACCCGATGACCGAGATTGAGAAAGCGCATCTGCGGATAAAGCTCGCGGAATCTTGCCATTAGTTCGGTTTTACCCGTCCCCATACCACTCCAGAGGACTACCAGTCCCATAGTTGGTAAGCTCACTGCATTACTGAGAAAGCGGGTATTAAGTTTGACATTGGGGGGATACTTATTACTGAGTCCCCGTTTTTTGGGAAAACAGAGCCGTCTATAATCTTTGAGGCTGTATGCGTCATCGATAATCGCGCTTAACAGTGCTTCAGATTCCTCACCACGAGCGGTCACAAAATCATCAACGCCCTTTTCCACTCCAGGTAGGATTGCTACTTCACACTCACACCCAGCAGCTTCAATGGCTTTACCCGTGCGGAGAGTGGCTTGATAAATAGCGTAGCGAGTTTTGGGTTTGGTTTCGTAATCAAAGAGGATGGTAAATTTACGTCCCTTTTGTGCCATTGGCAGCAAGTCAGGATGTAGTCTTTCCCGCCCTTTTTTACCTACCCGTCCGTTCCAGATCCCAGGGAGGGCGATCGCCACAAAGCCCATCGAGAGCAAACAAGCTGCTTTTTTTTCTCCTTCGGTCAGGATAATCGGAATTTCAACGTGCTGCTGTACCCATTCCCAGAAGCAAAAGGGTTGGGTTCTGGCAGTTAAACGTTGAGCCAGTGGGGAGTGGTAACGTTTAATGCTATAGCGTTTAGCTACCTTATCCCAAATATGTTGGGGAACGTCGAAGTAAGTAACGCGGTTAGCTACCTTGGGGGGAGACTCATATTTAATCGGTTTACTTTTGCTACCTATAATTCTGGGATTGTCGGGCTTAAATCTGCCCCACTGCATTTTTGACCAGTTATTCAAGGGGTCAAGCCCCGAACTCCACCAGCCCCCATCTTCTAGGGTGGAATAACGATTTAACCATTTGTCTCTTAATCTTCCGTCGTTACGGCGTTCGGAATCGGGCAGCCCGTAAAGTAGGTATTCGTAGGTGGTAAATCCCGACAGAGAAATTAAGTTAAGAGTTGTTAACTGTTCGTCTACCGAGCTTTCAAGCCACTCAGTTAAGTGATGGGGGGCAATGTAGGAATTTTGGTTGAGTTCTTGATTAGACGGTAGTTTCACAGGGTTCGCTTCATTACTAATTTTTACGATTTGAAGCGATTCAATCGTAAAGACCGATAATCGTGCTAACCTGAACTATAATTAGATTAAGTCAGTACGCTATTTGGTCGATATTGCTGTCGGCTATGTGGTCGTCACGGCGGTTCATTACTAAGTGAACAAATACAACATCAGGTTCGACCTTTTAAGCGAGCTTATTAACTGCTTATTAACTGCTAATTAATAAGAATCGCGGTCGAAGATGATTTAGTTTGTAACTCGGCAAGAATTAGGCAAAAGGAAAAAATAATGCTAATTCTCTGCTTTTCAATCAGACAAAATAACGTTAATTTCGCGATTTCTGGAGGGTCACATTTCCAGTTATCGCGATTTTGCGTTGAATGTCTTAGAGCGGTCGTTTCCTATGATTAAGGGCGATCGCTTCTACATAGCTCCAAATAAAATCGCTTCATCCCGAATTATCTACTATGAAGCTGCACAAGGTCGAGCAGATTAAGCCCAGCTTAAAAAGAATTATTATTTTGTGGTGTTTTCTTCTTTGTCGTAGCAGTATATTTGTATCTAGCAAATAAGCCATCACCAGCGATCTGGATACATACTCTCTCTACTCATTGCTGATTCACTGAGAACGGGTATATCTTTTCCCTTATGGCTATCCAACCATTCGTGAAATTCTGCCGACCATTGTTCGTGAGTAGAGGTAACGTAAAATGAAGAGGCAGCCAAATCATCTTCTTTTGTTTGATTCAGGCCTTCTATCAATGCTTTCAGATGTGGTTTGATCTCCTCTGGCGAACGAGAGGTAATCTTTGACAGTGCGCCGACGATTTTTTCAAGTTCGAGGCTGCTGTTTGGGGTGGGAGTATCTTGAGATCTTGGATTCATTGCGTTGCTATCATCACTCTTAAAAAAGCTGCCCTTGATTATTGGGATGCTATATATATTGTCTCATTTCTACTATTGGCATTCCCATACTCAAACAATCAGATGTTAATCATTTAGCAGTTCATCTAACTCAGATAAAATTTCTTCAAGTCTTTTTTTCTTTTTTGTCTGTTGCCACAATTTAGCGTCGTTGATTTTAGCGATTGTTGTAGACCAGCGTTTTTGCAAACGGGAGTTTTTAGTTTTTGTTTGATTGATCAGGCTTACTCGTTTTTCAATTTCTTTTCGGGAAAAATTAAGTGCGATCGTTTCTGCTAACAATTTAGTCGCTTTCTTTTCATCCTTAACTCTACCAATGACTCTTGCTTTAGAATATTCGATTCTACCCTGTCTTAAGGCTTCGAGTAAGTAATCGGGAAGATTTAGCAGAGGAAGGCGGTTGGTTCTAAAACTAGTAACAGTAAATCTTCCTACACTTCTTAAAACCGATTCAATAACTTCCAATTCTTTTTTGTGAATACCGGTATTCACAGTTTTTTTCTTAGACGTTCTGGTCGGATGAGCTGACTTTTGAAAAATCGAGATGATTGACGATTTGTCTTTGGCAAGCTTTAAAGATAACAGTTCTAGAATGCCTTCAGTCTCTTCTACTGGGTTCAAATCCTCCCGCTGTAAATTCTCCATCAAAGCTAGTTCTACTGCATCAGCTTTTCTCAAGTCGCGAATGACTACGGGAACTGATTCTAAATTAGCTTTCTGGGCTGCTCGATATCTCCTTTCTCCAGCTACCAATTCGTATTTGTTATCCTTTAATGGTCTTACTAACAGGGGCTGTAAAATACCTTGGTTTCTAATCGAACTAGTAAGTTCCGATAGCGCAGATGAATCAAAATATTTCCGAGGCTGAGAAAGGGGCAGTACTACCGAGTCTATAGGAATGAATCGTGGGTTGACATCAGATGATTCCATTTGAGGAAATAATGCATCTACTCCCTCAATTTCGTATTCTTCTAGTTTTGGTTTACCCATTACTTCGCCTCGACCAAATCCTTGGCTATAGTTTTTAAGATTCCTACCGATGGATGTTTTGGTGCATAGTGAGCGAAGGGGACATGAGCTTGCGACGCATTAACAAAATCTGTGGCACGGGCAATGGGCGACCAGACTGGTATTTGAGTAAAGGCATTCTGAATACGCTTTAGGCTTTCTTGTTCTTGTTTGGCTCTGCTGTCAAACATAGTGGGAACGACTCCCGCAAACTGAATCTTAGCATTCCCATATTTACGGACACGCCCAATCGTTTCAATTAGCTGCTGTGTACCCATAATTGCCTTGTACTGTGTTTGGATGGGAACTAAGACGTGGGTGGCAGCAATTAAACTCATAATACTCAACAATCCCAGACTCGGAGGGCAGTCAATCAAAACATAGTCATATTGGTCTTGAAGCTCTTCGAGAGCATTTTTTAAACGTAACTCTTTCATAATTGCATCGGCAAGAGTTTTTTCGGCGGCGCTGAGATTGATATTGGCAGGTACTAGATCCACGGAGTGTATATTCGAGTGAATCGGCAGGGGAGTTTCTTGAACTAAGGATTCGTAAACTGTTAGAGATAGTTCTTTCGGTTTTAAGCCAAAGAATACGGTTAGGGATGCTTGAGGATCTAAGTCCAACAGAAGAACTTTTTTCTTCAACTCGGCTAAGTGATACCCAATATTCATAGTAAGAGTGGTTTTTCCTACTCCACCAGCTTGATTGAAAACTGCTATGGTTTGTGTCACTACTTTTTCTATCCGTTAGGGTCAAAGGTGTGATTGAGGTTTTTTGAACTTTGGCAGGTAGTCTGATTTGGCGATTTTCTAGAAAATTTATTCGCTCGATTCTCTGATTGCGACTAACAAGATTAGTGATAACACAAGAATATAGATGTTTCATCCATGTCTTGAATCTTTCTACATTTGAGTCAATAATGCTGGCGAGCGCCGAATGTAAATGGTTTTCGTGCGCGACCAGTAGATCTGGATTGCCTATAATAGCCAGTTATACCAAATGATTATCTTTTTACTTTATTTTTGTACTGTCATAGATCTAGGGTTTACACCTTTCTCGAAAAAGCTCTGTCCACTGTATGTAGATGATCTCTGGTTCTGCTTTTCTCAAGTAGCTAACTAAATATGATTGACCACGATCGCTTGTTCAAAGAATTACTGTCCACTTTTTTCATCGAGTTCATTGAGCTATTTTTCCCCAATGTAATGGCTTACCTCGAACCAGATTCTGTCACCTTTCTCGACAAAGAAGTATTCACCGATGTTACGAGGGGCGATCGCTATGAAGCAGATTTACTGGTACAGGCTCGATTTCAAGGTCAATCCTCTTATTTTCTAATTCATGTCGAGAATCAATCTTATAACTGGAGTTTAGACTAACTTTCCCTAGCGACAAACTAAACGGTTTAGTTTGACAATGAAGCAGAGAGGATTTTTTGAGTGAGCAACACATAAATGAAAGTTGGCAAAAGAACGAGATAATG
>JASJDR010000167.1 GCA_030065615.1 Xenococcus sp. MO_188.B8
CTTATGTTGGTACTCTAGAATCTGGCGAGGGTCTGAATCGTGGGAGTCAAGATATCTGGCAATGGGCTGTTACTTTTGCTTTCCCCGATCTAGTTAAAGAAGGTAATATGGCAGGAATTATTGTGGGGATGGAGCCTTGGGTAACCAGTTCCACCATTGATGCTTTGGGTGATAATAGTGATAATCTTTCAGTTCACGTTGAAGCTTTCTTTGAGTATCAGATTAATGACAATATTGCCATTACTCCTGGTATTGTTTGGGTGACTTCACCAGATAATAACGGTGACAATAATGATCTAGTTATTGGTGCGATTCGGACAACCTTCACTTTCTAGAAACTTAAACTAATTTAACTGATTTTAGCCCAGAATACGCGATCGCTATTTCAATTTCAGCGATCGCATTTTTTATCTGATACCAAATTAAATAATGTTTACGACACATACAATTTAGGTAGGGGTTTGGCATTGCCAAACCCCTACTACTGTGACATCAATAATTTTTTCCAGAAAACAGTACTTGCTATCTTCCCTTATCCTTTTCTTTTTTTTGACTACCATCAGAACTAACTATCTTCAAATTCTAATTGATAAGTGAGATGAACACTGCCTGTACTTGTGCAGTGCTAGCCTTAGGCTAATCCCTTTTCTAGAATGAGATGTCTGAAGTCTTTGTAAAATAATAATGATAATAATAATCATTCTTTAAATATTGGAGTGAGGAGTTTTAACTATGTCAAATTTATCTCGTAATATTTTTGCCAGTACATTAATATTGTCAATACCAGCGACAATTTTGCTTGCAGGAGTTGCTGGCCCAACTTATGCTGAAAAATTGCCAGAATCAAGCCTAAAACAGATTGAAGAATATAGTGAACCGAATAGTCTTGGAGGTCTCACAGAAGAATTTAATCAAGTAACTAACGTTAACCAATTAAGAGACGTTTCCCCATCAGACTGGGCTTATGAAGCTTTACGCAGTTTGGTAGATCGCTATGGTTGTATTGTGGGTTATCCCGATCAAACCTATAGAGGAGGTCAAGCTTTAAGTCGTTATGAATTTGCTGCCGGTTTAAACGCTTGCTTAAATCAAATCGAACGTTTGATTGCCTCTTCCGAAGCAGTACTGAGAGAAGATATTGAAACGATTAATCGATTGCTGCAAGAATTTGAGGTAGAATTAGCAGCTCTCGGTGGTCGAGTTGATAATCTCGAAAGTCGGGTTGCTTTCCTCGAAGATAATCAATTTTCAACTACGACTAAACTAACGGGAGAAGTCATCTTTGGTTTAGGTGGTGTCGCCGCTGGTTCTAAAAACGATGGCGAGGATAAAATCGATCAAGTGACCGTATTCGGCGATCGCGTTAGGCTGGAATTAGAAACTAGTTTTTCTGGAGAGGATCTATTATTTACTCGTCTTGCTACTGGTAACTTTCCCTCTTTTGCCGAGGAAACAGGTACTTTTCAAGGAGATTTATCTTTTGCCCAACCCGAAGATAATGATATATCTCTTGAAGTGCTATATTATACTTTTCCTGTGGGTGACAGAACAGAAGTCCTTGTCGGAACTGCAGGTGTTGAATCCGATGAATTTGCCAATACCGTCAGCGTTCTCGACGGTGATGGTGGCTCAGGTGCCATTACAAATTTTGGTACTCGGAGCCCAATTTATCCAGAGGGCGATGCGGCATTAGCATTTGTTCATAGCTTTAACGATCTCATTGAATTAAATGCGGGATATTTAGCAGAACCTGCCAATGATCCAACTCCAGGTAGTGGTCTTTTTAATGGTCCCTATAGTGCCTTAGGGCAACTGGTTTTCACTCCTACTGATAATTTGACTTTTGCCCTCACTTACAAACACGCCTATAATCAAAGCGACACAGAAACAGGAAGTACACTAGCTAACATCCGATCATTTACAGAAAGTGACACTTTTCCTGATGGGATACCTACAGTCAGTAATTCCTATGGTGGAGCATTTTCTTGGCGACTAGCGGAAAAATTTGTTCTTGGAGGATGGGGCAGCTATTCTTATGTTGGTACTCTAGAATCTGGCGAGGGTCTGAATCGTGGGAGTCAAGATATCTGGCAATGGGCTGTTACTTTTGCTTTCCCCGATCTAGTCAAAGAAGGCAATATGGCAGGAATTATTGTGGGGATGGAGCCTTGGGTAACCTCATCTACTATCGATGCTCTAGGGGATGATGATACTACTTCGGTTCATGTTGAAGCTTTCTTTGAGTATCAGATTAATGACAATATCGCCATTACTCCTGGTATTGTTTGGGTTACTTCCCCAGATAACAACAGTGACAATGATGATTTAGTTATTGGGGCGATTCGGACAACTTTTACTTTCTAGAACTCTGAATTAATTTTACTGATTTTAGCCCAAATACGCGATCGCTATTTCAATTTCAGCGATCGCTTTTTTTATCTAGAGTTAGCCAACAAGTTTCCTCAACCGATCCTTAGTGATCTAGATCTCGTGCTTTGATTTCTGGTGTTGATGGTGTCATGGTGTTTAAAATACCATCAACTTGTTATATAGAGTTATCTCCAAATCGGTTTCAGGAGTTTTGGCTCGATTAATTATGATATCAATAACTGCTCAAAAAACTTAAAACTACGATCTCCCCCACTTTTTTCCGCTCTCCAACTAGTGATGCTTAGTAATTCCCTACTTCAGCGGTAAGAGGATGTCAAATAAAAAAGTTATAGCATCCATCAAAAATCAAATTGTAATCGAAAGTTACTGACATATATAGGATCGTTACCGTCAAAGTTATTAGGATTCATAACAACATAAAAAGAGGGAGAAATGGCGATGTTATCAGTGATGGGGTAGAAGTAGTTGAGCTCAAACTCGTATCCGACACCTCCATCACCACCTCCAGACACCAGAAACTCGCGACCATCGAGAATGGAAAAGGGAATTAAGTAAGAAAAAGTTCCTTGTGCTCCTTCTTTCCCCAAGTCAGGGAAGGCAAAACCTAATTGTAGGGACTGAGAATTAATTTCACCCTTTTTTCTATCTGGATTTCTGGGAGTTAAGTCTGTACTCCCATAACTGTAACGGCCAAACAGACCAAACCCGTCAGTAACCAACCAATCGAAATTGAAGAGGAATACATCGCCAAAGGCATGACGAAGCTCACCGCCAAACCCATCATCAGCTAAACCATAGGGAATTGGTTCTCCAATTGCCCCGCCAACAAGACCCTTGTTTACACCTTCAGGAGCGGCTTCTAGGCGATTTCGAGTGTAAAGAAAGCGGAGATTGAGGTTGTCAGTGGGAGCAATATCTAACTCTGCCATGATGTTATAAGTACCGCCAAACAAACCACGCCTGGGGTCTGAAGCAGATGAACCTATGGCAGGGGGAAGAAATTCCGTATTGTTACCCACATAACCAGTAGTCAACTTAAAGGTCTCATTAATATCCCAGGCGATAATGGCACCAGAGCCTCGGTCAATGGCACTAAACTGGGTCGAACCACTGCTGTTAAAACTGTCTGCCCCATTAATAAAATAGGTAAAACGGTTACCGTCAAAATATTTATAGACCTGGATGCGAGGTCCGACGACAATTCGTAGATTATCTACTACTGAGAAGTCGTAATAAAGTTCATGAACAACAGGCTGATTGGGATTTGGGGTTCCCGTTTGCAGAGCAAATGGCGTACCGGAAGAATTTAAGAATCCTGCTGAGAGCAAATCATTGGCGGGAGCTCTAGCAATATTGCCAGCGGCTAATTGTAGGACGAGACTATCTTCTCCATAAAAAGAGGTATTGAATCTTAAGAATGAGTAATAGCTAAGGGTCGCTTGGGGGTTAGAATCAACTATTCTTCTCCTAGGTCGATTATTCTCATCTCTTGGAGGATCAAACGCATTGAAAACACTGGCTCCTTCTGCTTTGAGATCGCCTCCTCGCCAAGCACTACTAAGGTAGGTAAACACCTGGCCGGTAAACTTGGTTGTAGTAGAAAACTGATGGTCTTCTAGAAAGGCAACACGACCTTCTAGATTATTTACCCGGGTTCCTAAGGCTGCTAGTTCTGCTTCATACTCTTGCACCAATCGCTGCAAAGTTTCAAGATCTTCCTGCAGAACAGTTTCGCTACTGACGATTAGACGCTCTATCTTTTCTAAACAAGCATTCAAGCCGGTGGCAAATTCCCAACGCGTTAAGTTACGGTTTCCGTGGAAGGTTTGTTCGGGAAAACCCACGATACAACCGTAACGTTCCACTAAACTTCTCAGTGCTTCATAAGCCCAATCCTCTGGGGTAACGTCCCGTAGCTGATTGACGTTGTTTACTTGCCAAATCGAGTCCTCTGTTAGTTCTTGGTTGACACTGTCGATCTTTTGATATTGCTCGATTTGTTCTAAGAGTTCGCTCTGGTTAGAAATAGCTTTAGTCTCAAACAAGTCTTGTGTTAGTTTCTGTTGGGCACTGTTAATCTTTTGATATTGCTCGATTTGTTCTAAAATTCCGTTCTGGTTAGGGATCGTTTCCGTGTCAGAATTGGGCAGAGATTGAGGGACACTACTATTTGCTAGCTTTACTTCTCTAGTAGGAAGGACTTCTGTATGTTGAGCAACAGTTGGAACCGCAGAAGTTTCCATTGCTATTGCATTATTGATAGATAATAAGGAAGCTCCTAAAACAACCGAAGTCCCTTGAAAAACTTGCCAGAGCCATTGTGACATTGATCTTGATCCTCGCAATACTTTAGTTTATGTTTTTGAGCGTTGGTACAGATGAGGTAGAAAAACAGTTAAAATAGAATTAAGATTGTTGATATAGTCTTGATCGCGTTGATAAATCTTTAAAGAGCTACTATAGTAATCCAATCATTTAGATTTGGCTATCTTTTGTAATTCTTCTACATCTTTTTACAGAAAATAATTCAAAAAAGTCCAAATAAAAGCAATTACTGCTAATTTACCCACGGCATTCCAGTCAGGAGAAACTGCTGTCCCGGCAATATCTGCTGCCAAAAGAAACTCTAGTGAGAGTGCTAGTGAGCGAGCTAACTCTAAACGTACGCTAGTAATTATCGCCGACCTAGATATTCGGGAATAAGATACGCAGAAGCCTTGTTATAGCATCAAAAGTAGCGATAATAATAATAATAATAATTGCAGAAAATTCGAGAATTATCTTGATGACAAAGGCCACTTGATAAAGAAATTCTTCCCCTATTAATAATATCTTAAAGAAAGATTATGCCTCTGATTGATGCTCGGGGTTAACAAGAGAGATCAACAGCCAAGAACTGAACATAATTGTTAGAGCGATATACAATCAATAGATTAATAATTTTGGCTTTTTCGCCTAACTACTACATTAGCCCCAAAGATTTAGTCTAAATAGAAATTTCATATAAACATAGACTATTATACCCAAGTAAATTAAACATCAAACAACTCCGATAGGACTTTGTTGTTCGGTTTGGTTAGGAAATGCCATAACAATTGCTCTAACCTTTACTAAAGTAATCTAAAAACAGGAATTACGCGCTCAAAGAATTCGTCGTAGGCTTTTTCCCGATTTTCTAATCGTTTGAGAAATCTTTCATTCAGCTATTTTCAGATAATCTAATCGCTGCCTTTCGTGTCTCTTGTGCCAAGACATCGTAGTCCACCGTTGTTAGACGACCCTGATCGACGATCTTACGTCCATTTACGAAGTTGTAATCCACATAATCTGTCTGACACAGTACTAAAGCTGCTACAGGGTCTGCATGGGTTCCCACGAATGGCTTGCGCTCCGTATCAAAAGCAATAAAATCTGCCGACATGCCCTTAGCAAGATAACCAATATCATCCCGCCCCAGAACCTTGGCACCGCCAAGGGTGGCAATCTCTAACGCTTCCCGTGCCGTCATACCTGCCACATCTACTTCCCTCACACGGGCTAGCAGTAGTGCCTGTCTTGCTTCCTGGATCAGGTTACTGGTATCGTTCGAGGCAGAGCCATCGACTCCCAAAGCAACGTTCACACCGGCATCAAGCATCGCTCTAATCGGGGCAGCACCGCTTGCTAGGCGCATGTTGCTACAAGGGCAATGGGCAACTCCCACACCCGCTTTAGCAAACATTCCAATGTCCTTGTCATCAAGCTGTACACAGTGGGCATGCCAAACATCATCCCCGAGCCAACCAACAGACTCAGTCCATGGTCCAGGACGCATTTTGTAGTTTTTGTTCATGTATTTGATGTCGTCTTGATTTTCGGCCAGATGAGTATGGAGCCGCACGCCATCATAGTTCCGTGCCAGGTTGGCAGACTCGCGCATCAGATCTGTGGAGATGGTGAACGGTGAACAGGGACCGAGCGCCATTCGGAGCATAGAGTGGCGGGAGTTGTCGTGGTACTGCTCGATTAGCCTTTGAGAATCCTTAAGAATCTCCGGCTCGTCTTCTACTACAGAATCAGGTGGCAGTCCGCCCTTACTTTCGCCGATGCTCATGCTGCCGCGTACGGCGGTGAACCGCATGCCTATTTCTTGCAGCGCCCGGATTTCATCATCAATCCTGGAGTCATTAGGCAGGATATAGAGATGATCGCTAGAGGTAGTGCAGCCACTCAGAAGCAACTCAGCGGCGGCAAGCTTGGCACTGAGATAGATGTCATTCGAGCGCATATTAGCCCAGATCGGGTAGAGCGTCTTCAGCCACGGGAAAAGTGTTCCGTCTGGCTTCACCACGCGTGTCAGAACTTGGTAGAAGTGGTGATGGGTATTCACCATTCCTGGCATAACAATATAGCGGTTTTTCAGATCGAGGACTTCGTCAGCGGTTTCGGGCAGCTCTGCTGTTGTTCCCACAGCATCGATGACATTGCCGCGCACAAAAATGGCACCTTTGCGGATTTCTCGGCGCTGCTCGTCCATGGTGACTAGGGTGTGAATATTCTTCACAAGCAGCGTATTACCGCCAGTGCTAGGTTCCTGAGCCGATGCTTTGCGAACAGCCAGGTCAAGGCGGGGTGATAATACTGAGGCAGCAATACCAGATGATACAGCAATCCCCGCAGTCTTAATAACGTCACGTCGTTTCATGATTTCAACTTAAAATTTATCTATTCCAGAACTAGCTTATTGCCATTTCTCGTGCCCTGTTGGGTTAGGGGCACAACTTGCTTTTTTGAATATTTTAAATAAAAGATAAATAGACTTAAATTAGTCTATTTGATTATTTTAACCTCCTAATATTATAGTTTATTCTATTAAGTTGAATTTAAGTAATTTCAAGGGTGACAATCTGTCATGCTTCAGAATGTAATCTAAATACAAAAGTATCAGAAACATGCTCTTAGTTCCTACTCTACAATTGTATAAGTCATACCTGTACAGATGTACAGTGCTAGTTCTGGAGGTATTGTTGAATAATACTTAGCAGCTTTCCTTAAAAAATTCTCAACAAACTTGATTCTTACAAATCTTGACTATCCTTAATAGAAGTTTGTCGAATCGCTTATTCAAGGTACACAATCCACTAGTACCGCTGTACGGAAGTAATAAGGTGATTTCTAGCAAGAAATATCCCGAAAAAGCTGAGAAAAGGTGCGTTGCGCTAGCGCTAACAGCACCCTACTAGCAAGCTAACTCTAAACGTACGCTAGTTATCATCGTAGACCTAGATATTCGGGAAGGAGAACGCAGAAGCCTTTTTATGGCATCAAAATAAGAGATGAAAATAATAAAAAGCGCTGAAAATTCGAGAATTATCTTGATGACAAAGGCCACTTGATAAAGAAATTCTTCCCCTATTAGTAATATCTTTAAGGTAAATTCTGCCTCTGATTGATGCTCGGAGTTAACAAGAGAGATCAACAGCCAAGAACTGAACATAATTGTTAGAGAGCGTGTTTGAAAAATACCAAAAGCAAGGATTCAGGGAGATTACCTTTTGCTGAAACCATTCATTTCATGTTCTCAATTATCCCTCGTTACAAAGAATTATAGAATTATCAAACATGCTCTATTAGAGCAAAATACGATTAATTGATTAATAATTTTGGTTTTGTCGCCTCACTATTACATTAGCCCCAAAGATTTAGATTATATAAAAATTTCACGTAAACATAGGCGATTATACCCAAGTAAATTAAACATAAAACAACTCCAATATGATTGATTTTTTTTGCTTCACTAGGTTTAGGTAAAAGCCAGAAATTAAATAATTTTTGTACCCAAGGCACCAGAAAAAAATGCATCAAAAAACAACCATAAAATGAGTTGATGAGCAAACCTACAGGAAAGCCAAACCATTCGTTGACAAATGGAGTCAAAACTGCCTGGGCAACTAGCAATGGGTATAAAGCCATTTCCACAACATAAGGCATCTTCCACCCAGCAACATTAGTACCCTCCTTGCTCTTCATATCAAACCAACTGCCAAAACCACTAGACACCTGGCTAACAATATTGCCATTACTCCTGGTATTTTTTGGGTTACTTCCCCCGACAACAACAGTAACAATGATGATTTAGTTATTGGGGTGATTCGGACAACCTTCACTTTCTAGAACCCTAAATTAATTTAACTGATTTTAGCCCAGAATACGCGATCGCTCTTTCAATTTCAGCGATCGCTTTTTTTATAGTACAACTTAGATCTTAGAGATAAACTTAAATCTTAAATTTCCAAAGACCTCAGGATTTTTTTCGTTATTTTCAAAAATTTTTGATACTTAATATCTTCTGCAGTATAGGTAAAAATATAAGCCCGATTGCCTTTGACTGTAAAAATTTCCATCTGTTGTAAAGATAAAGTCCCTTCTTGTCTACTATATACTAAGGATCGGGCTCTATAACCATCTAAATTATCAATATCCCCTTCATAAATTATAGTCCCTGGACTTAACTGGGATTTAACCTTTTTAATCATAGTTTGACTATACAATTCCAAATTATTTACTTCTTCTGGTAATTCATCAATGTACAAATAAATCTTCTCTGTAAATAAATCAAAACCATTTTCCAAAGGTGCCGATAACACGGCAATCTCGCCCGTAATGGGATCTTCTAATTCTTCAAGAGACCAGTCCTGAGGATATTTCAGAGAAATGTTATAACGCTCATTATTATATTCTTTGAAGTTACGATACTTATTGCCATACATAACAGTTGTGACTATCAATGAGATAATGATCACTACAGCAATAACAAAAATACGCCACAGCCCAAGACCCAAAAACTTAACTTTAGGAGTTTTATGTGCTTTTTGTAAACGAAAATTATCTTGTGATTTTGAGCCATTTCTGATGTTTTTAGCTTCAGAAACTTCCATCTCAAAAGGAGGAGGGAAAAAAACTACATTTTCTTCTTCCTCTAGAGCTTGTAAAATTTCTGTAACAGATTGATAGCGATCTTGATGGCGATCGCAAGTCATTTTATTTAAAATATTAGCTAATTTAGAACTAATACTAATTTCCTGGGAACTTTTTAAATCTTTAATTGCTGAGCGAGCATAATTATCTAGATTATTAATTTCTAATCTGCTACTTTTTTTGCCACTTAACGCATAAATCGCTATTTTACCTAAGGCATAAATATCACTAGCTATTACTGGATTATCTTGTTGACATTCTGGAGCAGTAAACTCTTGATTTTCTAGATATTGATGAGTTAGAAACCGAGGTTGCAAATTATGCTCTTCTACCAAATTTTTAAGCTTGCCAAAATCGGTTATAAATATTCGCCTATCTTTATTAGAGCGGATTATATTAGAAGGTTTAAGATTGAGATGGAGAATCTGTTTTTGATGGATAAAATCTATACATTGCAAACATTCTTGTAAGAGGATGATCACCTCCGCTTCTGTTAAGGTATGATGAGCAATTTCTTGTTCTAAGGTTTCTCCTGCAATAAATTCTCTGACAAAATAAAATGCTTTATCTATAGTGAAAACATCTTTTATTTCGGGAATTTGCGGATGATGATCGACCTGCTTGAGATTCATGATTTCTAGGGTTAGAAGCTCCTGTAAATCATGCCATACCTGAGAGGTTACTTTTTTTTCCTCAATTGGAATCTTTAACTCTTTAATAATACACAAGGTTCTAGAAGGAGCCATCCGATCTTCTGCAAGATAAACAGTCCAATAGTTATTTTGTGCTAATTGGCGAGCTATATAATAATGATCTTGTAATATCTTTCCTAATAGCGACTCCATTCAAGTATCAAAAATTGATAAATTGATAAATTGATAAGTTGAGTGTCAGATATATCTTTTAATATCTTCAATATATATGATATCCTGAAACATCTATGTTACCAGCCCAAGAAGCAGAACAAATAATTCTCGATTTACTCCTACCGTTAAGTATTCCCAAAGATACGGAAATAATTAATCTTCAATCAGCTAGAGGGCGTATTTTAGCCAAATCAATTAGTAGTAAATTGGATTTTCCCTATTGGGATAATTCGGCTATGGATGGTTATGCAGTGCGTTATGAAGATGTTCAACAAGCCTCAAAAGAAACACCGGTAACTCTAGAAATAATTGAAGAAATTCCCGCCGGTTTAGTTCCTCAAAAGGCAATATCACCAAAACAAACCGCTCGGATTTTTACGGGAGCTATGCTACCAGAAGGAGCCGATACTATTGTGATTCAAGAAAATACGCAACGGAATGATAATTTAGTCACAATTTTCTCCTCTCCGCAACCGCAACAATTTGTTAGACATCGGGGTTCTTTTTATCGAGCAGGAGAACCAATGTTAGAATCTGGAATCGCTCTAGATGCTCCAGATATTGCTGTTTTGGCTACTGCCCAATGTAATGAACTCACTGTTTATCGTCGTCCGAAGATAGCTATTTTATCTACAGGAGATGAATTAGTTACTCCTGATACCCCCCTTAAACCAGGACAAATAGTAGATTCTAATCAATATGCCTTAGGAAGCTTTGTCAGTGGTAATGGGGCAAAGCCAATCTTTTTAGGAATCATACCAGATCAACCAGCAAAGCTCAAAGCGGCTATCAAGCAAGCGATCGCAGAAGCTGATATAGTGTTATCTACTGGGGGAGTGTCAGTGGGTGATTACGATTATGTCGATCGCATTCTCGAAGAATTGGGAGGACAAATCCACATTCGTAGTGTAGCTGTCAAACCAGGCAAGCCTCTAACGGTAGCAAGTTTCGAGAATTCTGGTCTTTATTTTGGCATCCCGGGAAATCCAGTTTCTGCTTTAGTTAGTTGTTGGCGTTTTGTCCAACCTGCGATCAAAAAACTATCAGGATTAAAAAATAATTGGCAACCTACTTTTATTAAAGCAATCACCAAGCAGGAATTACGCTCTGCTGGCAAAAGAGAAACTTATGTATGGGGCAAACTCAATATAGTTGAGGGAATACCAGAATTTTCTCTGGCTGGGGGGAGTCATAGTTCTGGTAATTTAATTAATCTCTCCCAAACTAACGCTTTAGCCGTCATTCCCATTGGTCAAACATCTGTTGCTGCTGGGGAATCAATCAAGGTAATGTTGACAAAACAACTAAGTAACTAGGTATAAACTTATTACTTATTACTTATTACTTAATCAGGAGTACTCATCATGTTGAAATTTTACTATTCTCGTCTTTCGATTAATGCCCGTCGGGTTTGGGTAACTCTACTAGAAAAAAATCTAGAATTTAAGCCTGTATTAATGAAACTTAATGGTGATCAATTTCAGCCAGACTTTTTGAAATTAAATCCTTTTCACCATATTCCTGTCTTAGTTGATGATGATTTTACCGTCTTTGAATCCTTGGCAATTCTCGATTACTTAGAGGCTAAATATCCTCAACCTAGTTTCATGTCTACCGATGCTCAAGAGATTGCGAAAATTCGGACTATTGAATTAGTTACAGTTAATGAATTGCCTTCTGCTTCGATTATTTTAATGAAAGATATGTTAGAAGTTGAAGTATCTCCTCAGCAAATTGAAAAAGCCAAACAAACTATGGCAACAGCCTTGAAATATTTTGAAGCTAATTTAATAGATAATAGTCCTTATTTTATTGGTGACAAATTTACTTATGCGGATATCGTAGCAGGAACAGCAGTAGCTTCTATTCCTTTTTTAGGCATTAGTTTGGAACCTTATTCCCAGGTAAGTAAATGGTTAGATAATTTACAGCAACGCGATAGCTGGAAACAAACTGCTCTAACTCCCGAACAGATCGAACAATCAAAAGCTGTCATGAAAGCAATTTTGCAAAAAAGAAATTAACAGAAGGCAGTAAGTTTTTTGATTTCAAATTATTCACTTCGCCTTCAAAGGCGGCGTTGCTGATTTAAAACATGAATTAAATAGTAATACTAATATGGCTCTTAGGTTTTGGCTCTTGGCTATTAGCTTTTTGAGAACATATTATAGAAGATGATAAATTTGCTTTTCATAGCTTGATTCGGCAACGCCTCAAAGGCTAAACCTCGTCCAGATTAATACTACATCTCTAGCTTTTTGCGATCGCTATATCAAATAGAGTAAGAAGTTTCCCAGAGCAGCAGGATTTGTTTAATCTTGAGATATGAGTATTAGTTGATTGAGATAGATGAATGGAGTAAGAGCTTGAATAAATATCTGGATGCAGTTGCGATCGCACAAAGGGTTCGCAATCAAGAAATTAAAGCAATAAAGATTATCCAAAATACTTTAGAACAAATTGAACAGCGCAATGACCAACTCAACTGTTTTACCACCGTAACCAAAGAAAAAGCGCTCGCTCAAGCGTTTGAGATAGATCGACTAGTTGCTCAGGATCGCGATCCAGGAGCCTTCGCGGGAGTTCCTTTTGCTGTCAAAAATCTTTTTGATATTGAAGGAGTAATCACCCTAGCAGGCTCGAAAATCAACCAAGACAATCCTCCCGCTACAGAAAACGCTACCGCTATTACCAAGCTACAAGCAGCAGGTGCAATTTTAGTCGGAGCTTTAAATATGGACGAATATGCCTATGGGTTTGTCACCGAAAACAGTCATTATGGCGCTACTCCTAACCCCCATGATCCCAGTCGCATCGTTGGTGGCTCTTCAGGAGGCTCCGCAGCAGCAGTCGCAGCGAACTTAGTTCCCCTAACTTTAGGCTCGGATACTAATGGCTCAATCCGCGTTCCCGCAGCTTTAGCAGGAGTTTATGGGTTCAAACCTACCTATGGAAGATTATCCCGTAGAGGAACATTTTTATTTGCCAGTAGCTTAGATCATATCGGTCCTTTTGCTCGTTCTGTGAGGGATATTGCCACAGCCTTTGATATTTTACAGGGAGCAGATGAGCGAGATCCCGTTTGCACTACTAAACCACTTCAGCCATGTTTGCCCACTATTAATCAGGGAATAGAGGGATTAAGAATTGCCGTTGCCGATGGCTATTTTGCCACAGGCGCGACGACCAAAGCTTTATCTGCGGTAGAGAAAATTGCTCACAAGTTACAAGTTACCCAAACTATTACCATTCCCGAAAGCGATCGCGCCAAAGCAGCAGCCTATCTTATTACCGCTGTAGAAGGCTCGAATTTACATCTGACTAATCTGCGATCGCGTCCCCAAGACTTCGATCCGGCTACCCGCGATCGTTTTCTAGCAGGAGCATTAATTCCTGTTTCCTGGTATCTCCAGGCGCAGCGATTTCGTTCTTGGTATCGTCGTCAAATGGAAACTATTTTTCAACAAGTAGATGTCATTCTGGCACCGACAACTCCCTGTGTCGCGCCGCTGCTTGGTCAAGAAAAGATGACAATCGCTGGAGAAGAAATTTTAGTTCGTCCTCATTTAGGTCGTTTTACCCAACCCTTATCCTTTATTGGATTACCTGTTTTATCAATCCCCGTTATCGAGCCAGGAAAATTACCTTTGGGAGTTCAAATTATTGCTGCTCCTTTTAATGAATCTTTAATTCTGCGAGTTGCCGCATTTTTAGCAAAGGGTAAATAATCCCCATTCGGGTATACAAGACAGACAAGGAAAAAGATATTCTGCCTCCTGCCCTCAGCCTTAGCCCAAATCACCTCTCAAAAAGATTTAGTAGCATGATTGATGCCCAACCTTCACTAGAATTTATCCCCCCAGCCTTTAATCCCCTAGTCTGGCATGGATCGCGATCGCTGTTACCATTATGGTTGCGCTACAGTCAGGGAATTACTGAAGTTAGGGTAGATAATGCTGCGGAATTAATCGAACTTTATCATCAGTTTCACCAGAAAAAAACACGATTTTTGTTGGCATTCCGTCATCCTTCTACGGTCGATCCCCCCTGCATCAGTCAGTTATTGTGGAATTTACTTCCCCAAATTGCTAAACAAGCAGGAAAACCTCTACCATTTCCTGTGCATACCCATTTTATCTACGATCGCGGCATACCTCTGTGGGCAGGGCAACAGATAGGATGGTTAATCTCTCAGTTAGGCGGCACTCCCATTCGCCGAGGGACATTAGATCGCCAAGGATTGCGAACAATTCGAGACTTATTTGTCAGGGGTAAATTTCCCCTAGCCGCAGCGCCAGAAGGAGCTACTAATGGTCACAATGAAATTATTAGTTCACTAGAACCGGGAATTGCTCAATTCGGTTTCTGGTGTCGGGAAGATTTACAAAAAGCGCAGATTGATGCTGAAGTCGCGATCGCTCCTTTAGGTATTAGGTATCATTTTTTTGCAGCACCTTGGCAATCTTTAGAACAAGTCCTATCTCAACTAGAAGTTGATAGTGGGTTAGGAAATCAACCAAGAGCTAGCATGGGCTTGGTTAATGGGGTTGCTCTGACAGCAAAACAAGAGCAAATATTTTATGAACGACTGTATCAACTGGCGGAACATTTACTATCATTAATGGAAAATTTTTACAGTAAATATTATCAGCAGACTATTACTTCAGAAAATACTGACTTACCATCCCGCCTCCAAGCCTTATTAAATGCTGCTCTGAGCGTTGCCGAACAAGCTTTTGGTGTTAAACCCAACGGTAATCTCAGCGATCGCTGTCGGCGAGTGGAACAAGCGGGTTGGGATCGAATCTATCGTCAGGATATCTCAGAATTAGAGACTCTCGCCCCAGCAGCTAAGGGTTTAGCGAATTTAGTAGCGTCAGAAGCCCAGTTGCGCCTCTGGCATATGCGCCTAGTGGAAAATTTTGTGAGTGTCACGGGGCGATATGTGGCCGAAAAATCCACTGTAGAACGTTTTGCTGATACTATTCTCTTGATTTGGAAAATGCTGGCTCGTCTCAAAGGACAATCTAATGTGAAACCACCATTTTTAGGCAAGAAATGGGCACAGTTTACTGTACAGTCACCTTTGCTAATTTCTAATTATTGGGATAATTATAAGTCAAATCGTCGTCAAGCTATTGCTAATTTAACCCAAGATTTACAAACTTCTTTAGAAGATGCGATCTCTTTAAAAATTTGAAAAAATCCTCATTGATTGTTTAATTGCTGGATAGCTTTTACTAAAGAATTGAGGTTGAACTTCTCTCGAAAATATAACAAAATGTAGATTTTTTCCACCGACTTAGTTAAATAACTATGATTCAATTACCTTATCTGCAAAAAACAAAGTATGGGCAAGATGGATTTGGACTATATTAACCGGAGATAAAATTCATTGCCAACACTGGTTCATCAGCGACAGAGCGGTTACTTTTACTCTCAACGAATATGAAACTGCTTTAAACTACAGCCTTACTGTTGTTGGTAGGGATTTTTGAACCTTTTTGGGTGATGGAATTTCTCAAACAAAATATACATCCTAAATAGCTTACTATCTTGTCTTGACTGTTTGCTGCCGTTATAAAAATTGGTTTCCAGGAAACTTGAGTTGATTTTAAAGGAGAAAAATCATGCCAAATCTCAATAAGATTACCGCTAATAAACAACTATTTGCTGATGGTTTCTTGGCTCCAATTCGTAACGGTTTAAATAATTTTGTCATCCAAGATCCTGTGGTTGCCCATATAATTTGTGCAACTATTCCCGCTCAATGCCCTTTTGCTATAGAAGTCAGAATATTCGGGCATACTATTTTACGGATTCCTCCTTTATGTAAATTAAATCCTCTCTACAATGAGTTTGTAGCGCTACGTTTTCGTGCTCTTTGTTATCTAGCTGATGAATGTAGTAAAGATATAAGCTCTTACTGCTAAACCCCATCTACCGTAAAAAACACTGAAAAAGTTTTAGTGCCAGCAATTCTAATTTTGAAAACTCAACGGCAGGCGTTGCTGAATCAGCGTATGATTTTGGTTGACGCGGGGAAGTTTAAAAATTATTACTTAAGTACTTCATGTCTTAAGTCAGCGGTACTCCGCCGTAAAAGCGGTGCGACCCCGGTCGGGTTCCCCGACCTAGCGGTCAGACCTCCTTCGGATTCAGCACTTCTTACAAAAGTTGCTCATGGGGGAAACCCC